>CAVITM010000300.1:0-2541 GCA_963645455.1 Moraxellaceae bacterium
GCATGCAATGGGAGATGCCTGTATTGATCTGAGTCTATCGGATGAGGAGCTTTTAGAGGCCATCAATTTTATTATGGAGTGAGAGAAGATGGAACATAAAAATACAAATTCCATACGATATGTCATTGGCATCCTTGCTGCCGCCTTGCTGATCCTGCTTGATCAGGTGACAAAGCAGTTGGCCGTTCACTACTTAAAGGGGCAGAGCTCCTTTGTTCTGCTAAAGGGTGTATTTGAGCTGCGATATCTGGAAAATCAAGGCGCGGCATTTGGTATTTTACAAGGCAGAAAAGTACTGTTCGTGCTGCTGACCCTTGTGATGGCAGTATTTTTACTTTATGTATATACCGTGCTTCCCTCCGGAAAGCATTTTCTTCCGCTGCAATGCATCTGTGTGTTGTTATTTTCCGGCGCCATCGGCAATTTAATCGATCGCACACTGCAAAACTATGTGATTGATTTCTTCTATTTTTCACTGATTGATTTTCCAATCTTTAATGTGGCGGATATTTATGTTACCTGCTCGGTGGCATTGTTTATTATTTTATTCCTTTTTTATTACAAGGAAGCCGATCTGGATCTTTTAGCTGCATTAATTTTTCGACGTAAAGATAAGAAAGAGCAATAGGACAGCTGTCATGAATGAATCCGTAACAGCACTTTTTGAAGTGACCTATGAATATGAAAATGAACGATTGGATAAGTTCTTAGCCGCCATCTTTCCTGAGCGGTCAAGAACTTATTTTTCAAAGCTGATCCGGGATGGCCATGTGACAATGGACGACACCGTGCTAAAGGCAAGCTATCGGCTGCATACGGATGATCTCATCACCGTGGTCACGCCACCTGCTGAGCGGGTAGAGATTTTACCGGAAAATATTCCTCTGGATATTCTCTATGAGGACGAGGCACTTCTTGTGGTAAATAAGCCAAAGGGAATGGTGGTTCATCCCTCCGCCGGTCATTACAGTGGAACACTGGTAAATGCTGTGATGTATCATTGTGGGGAAGAGCTTAGCGGAATCAATGGCTTCATTCGTCCGGGCATCGTCCACCGCATCGACAAGGACACCACCGGCTCCCTGATCATCTGCAAAACAGATGCTGCACATCTAAGCATCGCAGAGCAGATCAAAGAACATTCCTGCAACCGCAGATACCGGGGGATTGTCCTGGGCAATATCACCACAGACAGCGGCACCGTAACCGGAGCCATCGGACGGGATCCAAAAGATCGAAAAAAAATGGCAATCAATGAAAAAAATGGCAAACCCGCCGTCACGCATTATACCGTTTTGGAGCGCTTTGGCAATTATACCTATATGGAATTTGAGCTGGAGACTGGACGAACACACCAGATTCGTGTGCATATGGCCAGCATCGGACATCCGCTGTTAGGCGATGAGGTCTACGGCGGCAGGCACGCCAGCGGCAAATGGCAGCTCCAGGGACAGACGCTCCATGCCATGCATTTAGGCTTTATACATCCCACCACCGGTGCATTTTTAGAAATTGATGCACCTTTGCCGGAATATTTCAAAAAATTGTTGGCTCAATTACGCTCGAAATGATATAATTGTATTAGCATTAATGGAAAGGACGTGATTCTATGGAAAAGATCATTTATACCATTGGAAGGGAATTCGGAAGCGGCGGACGAGACGTCGGACAGAAGCTGGCTGAAAAGCTGGGCATTCCATATTATGACAAAGAGCTTCTGAGCAGAGCTTCCGCTGAAAGTGGCCTGTGTGAGGAGATTTTTCATATGCAGGACGAAAAGCCTACCAACAGCTTTTTATATTCTCTTGTGACTGACACTTATTCATTCAGCAATTATCATGGCAGTAGCTACATGGATATGCCGCTGGGCCAGAAAGTATTTTTAGCTCAATTTGATACGATCAAGCGAATCGCAGCTGAGGGTTCCTGTGTGATCGTAGGACGCTGTGCAGACTATGCATTATCTGAGCTGCCTCATTGTATTCATTCCTTTATTTATGCGGACAAAGATTTCCGTATCAAGCGTGTGGCTTCTGAGCTCAATATTCCCGAGGCAAAAGCAAAGGATATGATCAATCGTACCGATAAGCAGCGAGCCAGCTATTATAATTTCTATACCAATAAAAAATGGGGCGATTCCCGCAGCTATGATTTATCACTCAATAGTGAAAAGCTGGGGATTGATGGCTGTGTAGAGATGCTTTTGAAGTTTTCAGAGATTTATGGGTAATTCTTTTTGTAACTTTTCGTTAAACTAGACTTTTGCGAATAGTTGGCTTGCTGTTCTACCACATGACGGCAAGCCAACTATTCTTTTTTTGAGTCAAAAAATTCTAGCAAAGTTCCGCTGAATCTAATATGATGGTAAATGGTCCGTCATTGACCAGTGCCACTTTCATATCCGCACCAAAGGATCCGGTCTCTACCGGAAACTGCAGCCGGCATTGCTCAATAATATACTCATATAATTCATTTGCAAGTGTGGGATTGCCGGCGTTGGTAAAGGATGGACGGTTTCCCTTGCGGCAGTCTGCATACAGT
>CAVITM010000301.1:0-2526 GCA_963645455.1 Moraxellaceae bacterium
GCAAGTTCAGATGTATCCTCTGTCCTAAGAATATCCATGCAAATACGCTCGGCAGAAACCAAGAGGGCATCAATGAGCAGATCGTCATCATCGAAATCCACACGCAGATAATTTTTCATTTCATCTAATTCCACGAGCATGTTTCTCATCGCCTCCAATCATAGAAAATGGGCGACGCCATGAGAAATGACGCCACCCTGGATTAATTTATCTTAGGCCTTGGACTTGGTTCCACCTGTAACAGTAAGGATCTGCACAGCCTCCGGAAGGATGAGCTTGCCATCCACACGTTCCTTGGCTACGTAGCCGATCATGCCATTTCCTGCAAAGAGCTCATTGAGCTGCTTGAAGGATCTGGTGCCGCGATCGCCGATGTTGTAGTAGCTGTAGTCACCGAATGCAATCTTGTCCTCAGGGCAGAAAGGAGAGGTGTAGACCTCATAGCCCAAAAGCTTGTCCGGCTCACCAGCAACAAGGGAAGGCTGCCACATATAGGCTCCGTTGTTATCCTTCAGCTTTCTGATAGCCGCAATGGTCTGGTCATTCATGATGAACTTAGCATTCTTACGGTAAGGACGATTGAGTGCATAGACGAGATCCAGCACATTATCTGTAGCAAGAGTAGCTACCGATGCAGCTGCAGTTCCACCGCCAGTCTCAGCGAAAAGGCCAAGAGGCTGGCCAACACCGGAACCATTAAGGAATGCGTCCTCCTCGGCATTTGCCAGAGCCTTTCCGAACTGGTCGATGATGTAGCTTTCCAGACCGAAAGCGTTATCATAGAGAAGCTCCTCTGTTACCTTGATGGCTACATGAAGCTTGTGGGCATCCAAAAGGACCTGATCGAAGGTTGCTTCTCCAAAGCTGAGAGCTCCGCCTTCCTCAATCCATGCAGCGGCAGGCTTGGTAGCTGCGATATTGATCTTGTGCTCACCAGAGGTCGTGATCTTGTGGCCCAGCTTTCTCATGATGTTTTCTCCAGTGAGAACATCAATCAAGCGGGAGTCATATTCCTCCGGAACCAGGTAGCCACCGTCAGCATCGACACCTTCCTGCAGTACATTCGAAATCTGCTTAAAGTTAGTGCGAAGGGCAGTGAGCATGCCTTTTCGGTATTCATCAGAGGCACGACCGGTCTTAACCTCCGGCTGTGTCATAGTAGCAGGCTTAGATGTAAGAGGCTTATTTACCGGCTTAGAAAGCTCGGCATCCAGTGCCTCCTGACGCTCCAAGCGAGCGATTTCTTTGCCGAGATCTGCGATGTCCTGTTCCATGCGGGTATAGGTGGCATCATCCTCGGCAGTAAGGGTTCCCTTTTCTGTGCGATGGGAATCCAGAAATGCCTTTGCAGCATTCCATGCGGTATTTCTTTTTTCACGAAGTTCATTGATCGTCATAATAAAATCCTCCATTAAATGTGTTGTTTGATAAGGTTTAGGCGTTCCATAAGGGAATCCACAGAACGCTCAGGAATAACAGGTTCAGTAGCCGCAGTAAGACCTGGTGTCTTTGCTGCAATCTTGCATTTGGCTGCCAGCTTTTCCATAAGAGAATTTGTGATAGCAGCACGGGAAAATGCAGTAGCAGTAGGCTCAGCAGTGATGGGATCATCCTCGCTATTTCTCTGCATGATCTCATCAGCAAATCCAAGTTCGATAGCCATGTTGGCATTCATCCAGGTTTCTGCATCCATCAGGCGAGAGATTTTAGCTCGGCTCATACCGGTTTTAATCTCGTAGGCATTGATGATGGATTCCTTAACCTCAGAGAGCATGGCGATTGCCTTTTGCATTTCAGCAGAATCCCCGAAAGCCATCGTAGCCGGATTGTGAATCATCAGCATGGATACAGGAGATACCATTACTTTTGTTCCAGCCATCGCAATGACAGAGGCAGCAGAAGCAGCAATGCCATCAATCTTGACCGTCACATTTCCCTTGTAGTCCATGAGCATGTTGTAGATTTGGGCAGCAGCTACGCAGTCACCGCCTGGCGAATTGATCCAGACCGTAATGTCACCGGCACCGCTAGTGAGTTCTTCTTTAAAAAGCTGCGGCGTAATATCATCATCAAACCAGCTTTCCTCGGCGATTGTGCCGTTTAGAAAGAGTGTCCTCACTTGTGTTTGCTCCTTCGTCTCCTGGTTGATCGTCGTCTGGTTCATCCATTTCCAAAACTTCTTCATCGGAATTTTCCTCCTTTCCGTCAGCAGCAGAAGTCGCTGCAAAGATTCCCGCATCCTCCAGCTTTGTCATATTTCCATTGATGAGATATAAATCCCCACCAAGCTCTGGTGGAATGCGGTCCAGGTATTCAAGTTCTCGGATATCATTGGCAGACATCCAGCCATTTTGCCGGGCAGTAGCATAGCCATTCATGCGGCTTTGGTAATCTCCACGCAGCAGGCCATCCACATTGAACTTGATAAAATAAGCAGCCTTCTCGGAATCCGATAAAAGTGCCCGGCCCAGGGACTGTTCCCAGCGAATGATCCAGGGCTCCAAGGTATATTTCACAAATTCCAGC
>CAVITM010000302.1:0-2520 GCA_963645455.1 Moraxellaceae bacterium
CAGTTACGCTATCCGGAACAAGGGCTCCCTTGTCCATATAGCTTTTGGCTTCCTTTCCAAGAGCAGTTCCAGATTTCACGGCTGCACGGAACATGTCGCCGGTGGAAATCTGGGGGATGCCGTAATCACGAATGAGTTTTTCTGCCTGGGTGCCTTTGCCTGCACCTGGAGGTCCCATTAATAAGATATACATATCCCTACTCCTTTAGGAAAAAGCTTTATTTAATAAAGCCCTGATAGTTTCTTGTCACCATGTAGGACTGTGCCTGTCTCATGGTATCGAGTGCTACGCCAACGATAATGAGGAGGGAGGTACCACCGAAGTAGACGCCCTGTACGCCGGTAATATTTCCGATGAAATTCGGAAGAATAGCAACGAATGCCAGGAATACAGCCCCTGTCAGGGTGATTCTGGACAATACCTTATCTACATAGATCATGGTAGGCTGTCCCGGACGGATGCCCGGAATGAAGCCGCCATATTTCTTCATGTTATCTGCCAGATCCTTGATATTGACCGAAATGGCCGTATAGAAGTAGGTGAAGATAAAAATGAGAAATCCGTAGCAGATGGTATTAGGCCAGGTGCCCCATCCGAAGAAGTTGCCTACCGCCTGCACCCAGCCGACATGTACAAACTGTGCCAGTGTAACGGGGAGCATGAGGATAGAGGATGCGAAAATGATGGGGATAACGCCTGCCTGATTCACTTTCAGTGGCAGGTAGGTGGAATGACCGCCATACATTTTGCGACCGATAACGCGCTTTGCATACTGGATGGGAATTCTGCGCTGTCCTTCATTGACTTCGATGACCATCAGAATCATAACCAGTGCAATGACCAGGAAGAGCAGAAGCTGGAACGGGGAAATGGTACCGACCTGCAGATAATCAATGACGGTGGAAATAGCCTGCGGGAAGCGGGCTACGATACCGCAGAAGATGATCAGAGAGATACCGTTACCAATACCGTGTTCCGTAATCTTTTCGCCAATCCACATCAGGAGGCATGTGCCGGCTGTGAGGACCACGATTACAAAAACAAAATACAGCCAGCTGTTATCAACAAGAGCATTGTTGATGCGCAGGGCATAGGTCATGCCGAATGCCTGCACAGCTGCCAGGAAAATAGTGAAGTATCTTGTGACCTTCTGTATTTTCTTGAATCCTTCCTGTCCGTCCTTTCTCCACTCTTCCAGTGTAGGAATGACGGCAGTGAGAAGCTGCATAATAATTGATGAGTTGATGTACGGGGTAATACTCATAGCAAAAATAGAGAATTTGCTGAGTGCACCACCGGAGAATAAATCCAGGAAACCGAAGAGGTTGCCGGAGGTAAAGAGGCTTTCAATGACGGAAGCGTCAACTCCCGGTACCGGGATATGTACCCCGAGACGGAAGATGACGAACATCATGAAAGTGAAGAGAATGCGATCTTTGAGTTCTTTGTTTGCAAAAAGGTTTGCGATAACAGATCCCATATTAGATCACCTCTACTTTTCCACCTGCTGCTTCGATTTTCTGCTGAGCGCCCTTTGTGAAGCCCTGAGCTCTTACGGTAAGAGCCTTTGTGAGTTCACCGCTTCCCAGAATACGTACACCATCGAGAACGTTCTTCAGAACACCTGCTTCAACCAGAGCAGCCGGATCAACAACAGCATTGTCATCAAAACGGTTCAGCTGTTCTACGTTGACTTCAGCGTATTCGTTAGCAAAAATATTCTTGAATCCGCGCTTTGGAAGACGACGGTACAGAGGCATCTGGCCGCCTTCAAATCCCGGACGTACACCGCCGCCGGTTCTTGCGTTCTGACCTTTAGCACCGCGGGTGGACTGTTTGCCCATGCCGCTGCCGAGGCCTCTGCCTACACGACGACGAACTCTTGTGGAACCTTCAGCCGGTTTCAGTTCATGCAGTTTCATTAGTGCACCTCCTTTTCTATTATTCTGCTTCTTTGCAGTCAACCAGATGACGGACAGAGTGAATCATGCCCTTAATCTGCGGGGTAAGTTCTTTTTCTACAGAGGAGTGAGTCTTTTTGAGGCCCAGTGCCTTGATAGTAGCGATATGTTCCGGTCTGGAACCGATTACGCTCTTCTTCAGTGTAACAATAACCTTCATGAGTGGCCCCCTTAGTTATAAATTTCGTCCAGGGTCTTTCCGCGAAGTGCTGCAACGCTTTCAGCATTTTCGAGTTTGGAAAGGCCATCCATGGTAGCTCTTACCATGTTGATTGGATTGGAAGAACCCAGGGACTTGGTCAGAATGTTGCGAACACCTGCCATAGCAAGTACGCTTCTTACCGGGCCGCCTGCTTTAACGCCGGTACCTTCGGCAGCAGGTTTCATGATAACTTTGCCGGCACCATAGACGCCGAGCATCGGATGCGGAATTGTACCGTTTTTCAGAGCAACGGTGATCATATTCTTCTTGGCATCTTCGACGCCTTTGCGGATAGCTTCCGGAACTTCAGCAGCTTTGCCGAGGCCTGCGCCTACTTTGCCTTTGCCATCACCAAC
>CAVITM010000303.1:0-2513 GCA_963645455.1 Moraxellaceae bacterium
GATCCGATCCGCCTGGAGTGTCTCGAAAGCAGTCAGACTCTCTAAAATCGTAATACCCGGATCCGATGCATTGAAATTCGTCCATTCATCCGTATACAGAGGGATCTGCGTAATTGCTTCGCTAAAACGCTCCTCAAATGTTTTCTTTTTCAAATTTTTACTGTTTAACATTTGCCCTTCTCTCCCGTCTACTGCTCATCGACGATCAAATGTACCCGATGGAGGCCGCTGCGGCATACCATAAACGGATTCTCCTGCACCTGTGCAAGCTCCATCTCATGCACTCCCGATGCATCCGCAAAACGCGCAATCAAAAGTAATCTGCGAACGATTGCCTTGCTCTTTAAAACATTCAGCTTCATCAGCAGCTGATTTTCCTTGGGCATGACACCGATCTTCCAGCCCTGACCATTTTCGCTTTCAACCGGATCAAGATACTGACGCAGGCAATCCTGAAGCTCGTTTTGTATCTCAAAGCTGTCTTCCATATGAACACTTTTTGCCCAGATATCTACGCAAACATCTACAAAGATCGGCTCCACAATATGAATATTGTCCGGAGAAATCGTCAGCTCACAGGAATTCATCAGATGCTTTTTCAATTGGTCCGCCAAATGGTGGAATGTAAAGCTTCCGGCACGATAATCCTTCAGCAGTACCGCAAATGTCACTGCCTCAGGATCAAGGGCTCCATCGATGCGTCTGCCTGTCACGCAGCGAACCTGTGCGATGGTGTCCGAATAAGCCAGGATCTCACGCTCATAGTCGCTGATGGAAACCAGACGTTTTCTGGATCTTAAAATATTGGCGCCCCGGGTCAGGGCACTGTCAATGGATTCCATATTGCTGCCGCCGTATGCCTTGTAGGGGTTGCTCACGCCGTTCAAGAACATAAACTGGGCATTGGCCTCGTTGATCATTCCCTTTTCTACGTTGCCAAGCTGTCCGTCACAGCAGCGGATGCGAACCTTAAATGCTACATCATCTGTCACGCGGGGGACGTCAATATGCAGTCCGTCGCCAAAAATCAGGCGGTTATTCATCCGGTCTAACAGATAGCCGTTTTCATGCAGCCCGTCATCCAGCCGCTCCAGTTCTTCCCATTTGACATAAAAGGCGGAAATCTCACCACGCATGTCATACTCGACACGCACCAGGTCCGGAAATTCCTTTTGCATCTGCTGCATCTGTCTGGTGCTGTGACGGTCTCTCTCATTTACCCATACATCCACATCCAGAATATGATCCGTGCCCAGCATGAAATTCATATCCGGCAGCACTTCATCCAGATAAAAATCCTGCTCCGGTCGGGTCACAATATTTTCTGCCTGTACAGCATTCAGCCGGATGTCATTGATCTTCGGCAGCATATCGGCCGGCTCATCCTCCCGCTTTACGCGGCTTCTCGTAATGCGAATCCAATAAAGCTTCTGATCCTCTAATACCATAGGAGCCTGATCCGACTGAGGCATAAAAAGAACCGTGCCTGTTCTCGTAAAGTTTGCCGTATGATCCACGATCTTCATCTGACGGAAGCCATTTCTCGTGCTGTATTCAAATTTACAGCGAAGTCCGTCATAATAATTGCCTTCTGCAATATCAAAATACAGGCTGACCGGTCCCATTTCCATCCGGTTTTTAAAGCCCAGATACAAGGCATCATCACTATAAGGGCTGACAGAAAATGCCACAAAAGGACGGTGCTGCTTCATCTGCTTTGTATGATCTATCAAACGTGTCGTATTGACTGCAGTCAGTCTCTGGGGTTCTACATAATGCTCCTCATAGCAATAGGACAGCCTGAGATTTTTAATATGGGGATAATGATGAATACTGGGCCGCATATAGCAGTTGTCTGCCTTTAAAAGCTGGATTCGCAGCACTCTGCCCTCATACGCACCGTTTACGGTGGTCTCCCAGTCAGCAGGGCACTCAAAACTCAACTCGTAGGTTCCGAGTTTATCCTGGGTGAACATCTGCCGGTATTCCTGGCGGCAGGAAAGCTTTTTCCATCCGATGCCGTTGAAATACTCGATGGAGATCTCTTCCGCATATACATCCGCAGGCATATCCGTATAAACCACGCGGGGTTTGCGCTTGATAATTCTCAGATCATCCTTCTCTGCCTGCTTGGTCAGCTCAACCAGATGCTCCGGATAGGTCACATCAAAGGTAATGGTAACCAGTGCACCTGCTTTTGCAAAATAATTGTCATGGCCGATATAACACTCCTGATACAGTGCCAGTGTATCGCCAAAAAGATCAAACTCTTCCGTGTCCAGATCTGTTGTTCCGTTATTGACTGCTTCTGCCGGCTGCTTCTTGCCCTCGGAAGAAAATTCAATACTGGAAATGGAATAATTTTCCGTCACAGGCTCCTGTGTATCAAGAACCAACAGGTGATACTCCTGCCCGTCGATGGTCAGATAATCCATCACAGGTGAAGATGCCTCCCTGGAAAGAGCAAAGGTCTCTTTTTCGATGTCATGCAGGCCCAGCTGGTAGGGATGAAG
>CAVITM010000304.1:0-2505 GCA_963645455.1 Moraxellaceae bacterium
CTGAGAGAACATCCTGTGCCTTATTGACTGCATCCGCCATATCCTGATTCTTGCCCTGAACAAGAGATAAAAGCTCCTTTTCCAGTTGCTCCTTCTCGGCAGTCAACTTATCTCCCTCAGCGGTCAGCTTGTCCTTCTCCATGAGATATACATCCCGTTCCAATCTGCCGTCAGCATAACGCTCATAGGTGCTAATGCGACTCACGGAAATCTGCTTGAGGCGTTTCTCAATCTGCTCCAGTCGAAACCGCAGGTTCTCCTCTGAGCCTTTGGTTGACGCTGCCGTCTGTTGCAGCCGGTCATTCGCCTCCACCAGCAGTCGAAGCTTTTCAAGCAGATCGTTTTGTATCACACGCTCCAGATTTGTCTCATAGAAACGCTCGCCCACAGGGCAGTTTGTTGATCTATTCGTAGCTGATTTTGCACATTGATAATAGACGGCCGGACCGTTTTTCTGACGCTGCATGGAACGCCGACAGTTACCGCAGTGTATCAATCTGCGAAGAAGGTATTGGTTGGGGGCTTTGTCAGACTTGCGCATTTTGCGGAAGACTTTCTGTGCCTCCTCAAACTCTTCCTCACTGACGATTGGTTCATGGCAATCGGGAATAATCTTCCACTCGGACTCATCAAGCCAAACGGTTCTTGGATTGTCCAGTCCCTTCCACAGGCGATTATTCATCACCAGCACGCCGGTGTATTCCCGGCGTTTCAGAATGTCCCGTACATTTAGCGGCGTCCAGCAAGCCTCCGACGAAGATGTGCGGAATTTCCTGCTGTTCGGGTTCATCCGCATGAAATATGCGGACGGCGTCTCTATCTTGCAGTCATTTAAGAACATCGCTATCTCACTGCTTTTCTTGCCTTCAAGTGCCATATCGAATATACGACGTACAACAGGCGCGGTATCCGGATTCGGAACCATCTTTCGCTTCTCGTCAGGACTTTTCATGTATCCATAAGGAGCTTGCGCAGCGACAAACTCGCCCTTGCTCTTGCGGGTACTCATGACGGTCTTAATCTTCTGGGACAAGTCACGGCTGTAATAGGCGTAGACGATGTACTTCATGACCACTTCCATGCCTGCCGTAGAACCCTTGTAATCGTCACTGTCATATCCGTCATTGACGGCAATGAAGCGAACGCCCAGAAACGGAAAGATACGCTCCAGATAATCGCCAATCTCCACATAATCGCGGAAGAAACGACTGAAGTCCTTGCAGATGACCACATCCGCCTCGCCGTCCTTCAGACTCTCAATCATGCGTTCAAAGGAAGGACGATTGCCGTTGGTGCCGGAATAGCCGTCATCCACAAACTCGACCGGCTCATACAGATCAAACTCTCTACGGGACTTGATAAAACGATGGAGAAGCGTTCGCTGGTTGGCAATGCTCTCGCTCTCAGTTTTGAATTTCAGATCATCATCCGCATCTGACAGGCGAATATACAGGTAAAGCTTTTTCAACGGGACGCACCTCCTTCCATTTCGTGATATGCCGTCTCCAGAGCGTCTCGCTCCTCCTGAAAACGGAATGTAATCTCTAACCTGCACTGACCGTAACCGGTCTTATATACATAGATGCTTTCAAGCATGGCCTGTGCTATCTCAGGCGTCAGCTTTCTTGCCTTACGGATGTTCTGCACATTCTTGAGCCACTTGTTCTCCGATGAGAGCATACGGTTCAACTTGGCAAGCTCCACCGACAGCTGATTAAGCCTTGAGCTCTGCTCCTGATATGCCGCATCGAAACGGCTCTTTAGTTCCATATAATCACCGGCAGAGAGAATGCCGTCCACATAGTCATCGTACAGCCGCTCACGCTTTTGCTGATGCTGTGACAGTGTTTCTCCGACCGTCAGCATTTCCTGCTGAAGCTCTGTCTGCTTCGTTGTCTGAGTGCCTGTATCCTTGAGCCGTTCCGTGACAGCCTCAAAATCCGCATACAGGGCAAGTTGAGTCTGAATGGCGTTCCAGACAATCGGAGCAAGCTTCTTTTCTCCGATGGACGCCGGATCATCACAGCGGCCGTACTGCTTATTACGGCAGGTATATTGTCCGTAAGTCCCGTTTACCTTGCGGCAGTATCCAAGATTGGAACCGCAGCACCCGCAGCGAACGATGCCGCTTTTGAATAGCTGAGGATGACTCTCACGGAACGCCTTGCTTGCAGCAAGCTTTTCCTCATTGATTCTGCGACCTTCATTCAGGATTTCTCTGACCTTATAGAAGTCGCCGCGGCTTACTAACGCCTCATGCATATCCGGCAGGATGCGCCATTTGCTTTCGTCTGGTTCATATCGATAGTCCGGTTTGCCAAGATACAGTGCTGTCGGCATCCGTCCGAAGACCAGATCACCCATATAGGTGGGATTCATCAGGATCTGCTTGATGACCTGCTGTGTCCAGATGCAGTCGGAATAACATTGTCTTTTGGTCATTCCACGCAGATAACGGAGCTTTCCCGGCGATGGAACTCCCTCCTCATTGAGAATGCGTACAAT
>CAVITM010000305.1:0-2498 GCA_963645455.1 Moraxellaceae bacterium
CCAATGATTGTACAGTATGCTATGGAAGAATAGGGGAATATCAACATGAATAGTGGATTACGTCAGGAGGAGGCAATCGCTGGTTCTAAAATCAGAGTAACAGATATAGGACCGGGAATGGTTGATACAGAGCTGGTGTCAACCATTATAGAACCAGAAATGAAGGCAGTTGCAGATCAGCTTTTTAGTGATAAGTCAAAAATGATTACACCAGAGCAGATAGCAGATGCAGTTTACTAAGAGAATAATTTATGTAAAAATGCCATTGGTTAGTTTGTACTAACTGATGGCATTTGATTTATAAAGAAGCAATGAGAATGAGTACATAGAAGGGAGGATTGGTTTGATTTATCTGGTTGTAGGTTTTATCGGTGCACTGCTTATGTTTTGTGGGGATATGTTGCTTTATTATGATCCAAACGATTTTAATTACAAGGCGGGTGACAACTCGGAAACGAAAATAAACGCAATTATTGAAGTTATGGGAAAAGTATCTCCGAAGCGGTTATATGCGGGCGGATTTATCGGTCCGGTTGCAGCATTCCTTTACTGTGTGGGATTTTATCATATTATTTTTATCAGCAATGAGAATGTTAAAGGCGTGGCAATAGCGGCTTTCCTGCTGTCCTGCCTCGGAATAATTGCCGGCGGTGCGTATCATAGCCATTGCACATATCTGGGTTTGCTGGCAAAGGATAAGTATAGAGAAGCACGAAACATCGTCATGCGGTATTTCCAAAAGATGATTTTGGTCGTTTATATAGCAGAAGGGATCGGTTTTTTGCTTCTTGCCGGAATTATCGTAACCGGAAACAGCATCTTGCCAAGGTGGGCGGTTTTGATATCACCTATGTTCCTGATGCTGCTCAAGCCGCTTGTGGTCAGACTTCCGAAGGGAGTAAGAGTTATTGTTTCCGGAGGGTGGTCAAACCTGATTTCCGTAATCTATTATGCGGTGGCAATCGGATGCACGATGTGTATTTTGTAACACGTGGAAACGAAATGTATAAATCGGGGTTTGATCAGGAGAAAAAATAATGAATATTACAGTATATCTTGGAGCATTGGAAGGAAAGGATCCAAGACTGGCGGAAGCGGTCAAGGAGCTGGGAACATGGATTGGAAAAAGCGGTAATTCGCTGGTGTATGGTGGATCAAAATCCGGATTGATGGGCCTGATTGCCGAAAGCGTATTAAAGGCCGGTGGACAAGTTACAGGCGTGGAACCATAACCGCACATGGAGCTATATTGTATTGCGGACCGATGAGGAGAAGGAGTACGCCTTTGAGTACGCTAAGAAAATCGCGGACAAATTTGATAGTGAAAAGATGGAACCGATTATAAACGAAATCACGGTCAAAACCGTCATCACAAAATCCAATCTGCCGGTCTGTGATTACTCGGTGAATCCATATGTCGGCTGTACGCACGAGTGCAAATACTGCTACGCATCCTTTATGAAGCGTTTTACCGGCCATGCAGAGCCGTGGGGGACATTTCTGGATGTGAAGTATTGGGAAGTGATAAAGCATCCCGAAAAATACCGGGGCAAAGAATTTTTCATCGGCTCGGTTACCGACCCGTACAATCCGCAGGAAGAAAAATATATGCGGACAAGAGCCTTCCTTGAACAGCTTCAAGGCTGCGGAGCAAAAATCAGCATTCAGACAAAATCCGACCTTGTACTGCGGGATTTGGATATTATCAAAACCTTTCCCGATGCCAGAGTCGGTTTCAGCATAAATACACTGGACGAGAATTTCAAAAACGATATGGACAGCGCCGTCAGCATTGAGCGCCGTCTTGTGGCAATGAAAGCGTTCCACGACGCCGGAGTGCGCACGACCTGCTTTATATCGCCGATTTTCCCCGGTATCACCGATGCCGAGGCGATCATTGAAAGAGTAAGGAATCAATGCAATCTGGTCTGGCTTGAGAATCTTAATCTGCGCGGGACCTACAAGAAAACGATCCTCGATTATATTCGGGAAAAGCATCCGCAGCTTGTGCCGCTGTATGATGAAATCTACCGGCACGGCAATCGCACTTACTGGGAGACGCTGAACAGTCGGCTGTCTGCTTTTGCCAAGGAGCAGGGATTTCGCTATGTGCGCAATGACGACAGCTTCACGCAGCTATTTGATGCGCCGCCCACCATAGTGAACTTTTTCTACCATGAGGAAGTCAAAAAGTCCGCTAATAAGGTAGGCCAACAGTGAAGGAACGGAATGCCCAAATTGGCGGGCACAAGGCTTAAACAGGCAGTCAAATTTTAATTTGAAGAGGTAGTTAGCATGAAAGACGGGAAGCATCCAAATCCAAATACAATCCATCCGCTTGCAGGGTATGACAAAGAAATATATGTGAAGCCGACAATTACAAATCCGAATATTATTGTCGGAGACTTTACTTATATTGCCGATTCGGATTTTGAAAGTCATGTTTCACATTTGTACGAGTGGAATGACGATAAACTCATCATCGGGAAGTTCTGCCA
>CAVITM010000306.1:0-2486 GCA_963645455.1 Moraxellaceae bacterium
TCCACCATGTTCTTTTTCAGCTCAATGAACAATAAAGGTATCCCATTGACAAAGCCGACGATATCCGTGCGGCGGCGATACAGGTCACCGTGAATTTTCAGCTCCTTGATGGCGAGGAAATCGTTGTTCTCGAGATTCTTAAAATCGATAACAGCAGCTTTCTTCTCCTCAGTCTTGCCGCCGGGCTTCTTTACCGTGACAGGAATTCCGTCCCGAATCAGGAAATATTTTTCCTCGTTGATTTGCAGCAGAGATGCGGTAGACAGGCGGCTCTCCAATTTTCGCCGTGCTTCGTCTATCTGTGCGGGTGTGATCCACGGATTCAGGCGCAGCAGAGCCTCCCGAAAATACCGGGTCAAGAGAATCTCTTTATAACTCTTGCGACCGAATGTGCCGCCATCGCCGAGCTGCTCCGTATTATAGGCAAATGCAACCTCCCAGCCCAGCTCGTCCTGGAGTAGATGACCGGCATCAATTGGCGCAATGCACGAGCCTTTTCGTTCTCTGACAGAAGCATTGCCATATTCAAAAAAGCGCGAAAGTCAAAGACCGTCATAGAGCGGATTTTGTGACCGACATTAATGTCGGTCGCAAAAGTATCATTATATGCACGAATGAACAACTCCAACTTTTTCCCTTCCTATAAGTTAATAAAAGAGCCGGTTGCCCGACTCTTAATAACTTAAGCATTGCATTTTTTATATTCACTTACGCTCATCCCTGTCCACACAGAAAAAGCTCTGAGGAATGAATTTAGTTCCTGATACCCAAGCAGGAAGGCAATATCCTCGCTGCTCATTTCCGTGTTGCGGATATAATTCTTCGCAAGAAGCTCCCTTGTTCCATTCAGTTGCTTTTGGAAGGAAGTACCTTCTTCCGTCAGCTTCCGCTGAAGTGTTCTCTTGCTTACACCAAGCTTTACGGCCACTTCATCCACCGTACCGGCACCTCCCGGAAGAAGTTCTGTAAGCGCACTCCTCACCTTGGCTGCGAAGGAATCGTCCTTCTCCATTTCGTAAAGCCTTTTTTGAAGCTCCGGCTCGAAGAAATTCCACATTCCCTCATTAAAGCTGATAAAAGGCTTCTTTGCATCTTCCGCCCTAAGGATTATGGCATTCTCAGCAGAAGCCGTGATGTCACAGCCCATATACTCACGAAATGCCTCATCGTCTATCAAATGCCTCATCAGAATCTTCGCAGGAATAATATTTTCCTTTGTTGCTTTTCTAATAATGTTGATAAGGAAAACCATTTCCGTTTCTGCAAGGAACCAGGGCATTTCAAGCGAATCTGAGCTTGTCTGTATGGTGAGCTTTAATTCATCTGCCGTTTCTGATATCTCATAACGCATCGGTGCGATAATCCGCTTCATCAAGGACCGGCTTTTTGTGGCTGAAAAGATCCTCCGGAACACCGGCAGCCTTCAAAGCCTCGCCAACCTTTATGCCGACCATCTCCAGATATTTTCCATATTGTCCATCTAAAACATATTTGTCCATTATCTATCCTTATTTCTTTGCACTTCCGGCGATCTGCTGATTATACACAAAGTCCAGCATCGTCTTTTTCGGAAAAAGCGGAGCAAGGCTCACCATAGGTTTCTGCCACCAGACAAGTCCTGACACCACATTAAGCTTACCCTTAAGCATGCCTTTGTAGCCATCCAGTGCAACCGCATCCGGTTTTACAGCATTGGCAAAAAGCTTTGTGTCAGCAAGACCGCCCGCACTTGCGAATCCTGTATTCATCGCTCCGGGCATCAGGCATGTCACCGTAACCCCCGTGCCTTGAACTTCTCTCCACAAAGAATTTGACCAGCTTGTCACATATGCCTTTGTCGCATAGTATACGGCCTGCAGTGGTCCGGGCATGGCCGCAGCAGTTGAAGACACATTCAGCACCCTGCCGCTTCCTCTTTTAATAAAATCAGGGAGGAACAGCTTGCACAGTCTTGTTGGTGTTTCGATATTTACAGCAATCATAGATAAATCCTGCTCCATAGTCCGTTCTCTTGCAAAGTCACCCTGACCTCCGAAACCCGCGTTATTGATAATGTAATCAACACTCCATCCATTATCAATGCAAGTATCATAGATTATTTTTGCTGCATCAGGAAGGGAGAGATCAATCGCAATCGTATGCGCCTTCACCCCGAATTTCTGTTCAGCCGCATGCGCCTGTTCATTAAGCCTATCTTGGCTTCTGCCAACCAGTATCAGATCACCGCCAGCCTTTGCATGAATGTTTACAAAACAGGTGCCAAGTCCACCATATGATCCCGTTATCAGTGCTGTATTTCCCATTTTGAGAACCTCCTTTATCAGATGTTAATCACATTATATAAAAAAGGAGATTCTATTTAAACATCATCAAGCGTCATAATTATATCATTTTACGCCATTCTGTCATCAATTAAAATTCATTCAGTGTAAAGGAGACCTCCCAGAGTGACCCGTAAGATGTATCTGCCGCAAGCCTGCTTTGAA
>CAVITM010000307.1:0-2477 GCA_963645455.1 Moraxellaceae bacterium
ATGCTGGTCTGTCTGATCATGATGTTGAACTTGACAGCCCTTATGGGAAGAATGGCAATTGTTTCCTATTATGTCATTTACTGTCTTGGAACTTTTGAACTGATTGCAGTTATTACAACTGTACCTTCCATACTGTCGATTGTAGCTTCTTTCTTTTTACCAACAGCAGTAAAGAAATTTGGTAAAAGAAATGTGCTGATGATCACGGCATTCTTCCAGGCCGCAGGACTTATACTTATATATTTTACACCATTCAGCAATATACCAGTAATCCTCATCGGATGTGCGATTTTTGGATTTTTCAATTTGGCATTGCCATTAACATTATCCATGCTGAGCGATGCAGTTGATTATATGGATTTGAAAGCAGGAATACGAACAGATGGAACTGCGTATGCAACATTTGGTCTTTCAACAAAACTGGGAAACGCACTTGGCGGATCTGTTGGTGTTATTTTGCTCGCAGCATTTGGTTATGTGGCAAATCAGCAGCAAACAGCACAGGCAATGCAAGGAATTAATGTGGTGGTAAATCTGATCCCGGCAATCTTATATATTCTTTCAGGGCTTTGCTGTCTGTTCTGGAAGCTCAGTGACAAAGATGCTGATGAGATCAGAGAAAAACTGAAGGAAAGAAATACAAAAGCTGCACAGAAATAGAAGTGTACAGGGATATACGCAAAATAAAATCATAGGAAGGAGAATAACGATGTTTAGAATTGGTATTGTTGGATGTGGTGGCATGGGCGGTGGCCATGCCATCGCCATAAAAAGCGGAACCGGAAACGCAATCTGGAACGGAAATGATGAAAATGTAGCGGGCTTTGACAGCCCCATGACAACGAAAATCGGTACAATTATGGAGCTTGCGGGAATCGTGGATACTGATCCCGCAAGACAGGAATGGGCGCGTGAACGAGACATGTATGTTTATGACAGCTATGACGAACTTCTTTCCGATGATACAGTAGATGCAATACTGATCGCCACACCGAATCATCTGCACAAGGGAATGGCGATCTCGGCCATGAGAGCCGGAAAGCATGTACTGTGCGAGAAGCCGGTGATGATTACTTCAGAGGAGCTTCTGGAGGTCATGCAGGTTTCAAAGGAAACCGGTATGGTCTTTTATCCCAGACAAAACCGCGAGTGGGATGAGGATTTCCTTATCATTAAGAAGATCTATGAGGAGAAGCTTCTGGGAGAAACCTTTGATATCCAGTGCAGAATCATGGGATCCCGCGGAATTCCCGGGGACTGGCGTGGAATAAAGAAATACGGCGGCGGCATGATGCTGGACTGGGGCGTTCATCTCATTGACCGGATTGTCAAAATGGTGCCGGAGAGAATCACCCAGGTATATTCTTCCATGAAGAACATCACCAACAAGGAATGTGAGGATATTGTGATGGTTCATCTGACCTTTGAAAGCGGTCTGACGGTTCTTCTGGAAGTGGACACCTGTCATTTCGTTAATCTGCCGCTCTGGACACTGTATGCATCCCAGGGTTCCGCAATCATTGAGAACTGGAATCTGGACGGCTGCATGAAGAAGCTTCACAGCTGGGAGGATAAGGACGCCACACCGATCCTTGCAGGCGCGGGTCTGACCAAGACCATGGCTCCCAGAAAGGAGGATACGGTAGAGACTCTGCCGCTTCCCAGATTCGATTTCGACAGAAACGAACTGTATAAAAATTTTTATGAGACATGCACCGGCAAAGCGGAGCAGATCGTAACACAGGGACATGCACTTCGAGTAATGCGGATTATGGAAGCCTGCTTTCGGTCAGCCAGTGAAGGAATCACGGTAAAAGAAGCACTTTGAGGATAGACTCAAAAATTCCCTGCAATAAAGGCAAAACCTTTTCTGCAGGGAATTCTTTTTACTCATTTATTGAAGATTTCACCAAGAGCCGAATTCAATCGCTCCTCCACATTATCAGGAAATATGTCCAGTCCCTCTGCAGCATAAAATCGAACATCATCAATGGAAAACAACTTTCCCATCTCCCGAATCAATCCCTCTACTGCCGGTTTTTCTGGTAGGAAGCCTCCGCAAGTCGTAATATACACCAGCCTGTCCGCATGACATGTCTTTACAATCATACCATTCTCGCCATAAGCGAAGGTGATTCCCGTTACACAAACATGTTCCAGATAGACTCGCAAAATCGCAGGAAAAAGGCAATCCCAATAAGGCGCTGCTATGACAATGCAGTCTGCTTCTGCAAATTGACGGGCCAGCTGATAATGTTCTTTGTCAAGCTTCCCTTGTGAAATATCCTCGTCACGCTGCCTTAACATTTCAGCATCAAAAGGTTTCATATCCAAATCCGAGAGCCGAATTTCTTCGATCCGGTAATCCTTCTCCATTTTCTTCAAATATCGCCTGCTAAGCTTCTCCGTTCGGGAATTGTCCCGAATGCAGGCGTTCACAAACAAAAGTTTTCTCAATGTTGGCCTCCCTACTCCAC
>CAVITM010000308.1:0-2472 GCA_963645455.1 Moraxellaceae bacterium
CATCATGGGTCATCGGAGCATTACAACAACGATGGATGTCTACGCGGAAGCGACAGACAGAAAGAAAAAAGAAACCTTCGAAATGTTATCTTCGAAGTTGGATGTCTTTTAAAAAGGGCTCTTTGCTCTCGTGACAACAACTTACCGGAAGGACAACAATTTGACAACAAAGACAGCATAGATTTGAAGGATTTTGAAGACTTTATAAAACACGATAATGAATAGTAGTGAAGGGATATGAAGACATCTAAAAATCATAGATGAACTTTCAAAAGCAATCCCGACTATGAAGAGTATTGATAAATAAGTCCCGTATTTACGCGGTTTGACGGACATTGAATGAAATGTTGACAACAAACTGACAACATTTGGCCATTGATAGAGTATAATAATAGCCAATAGCGAATTTGTCATATAGAGCTTAAAGACACATTTGTTGTCTTATGGAGCACCTTTTTGAAAGAAATTTCAGAAGGGTGCTCTTTTTTTGTTTGTTGGAAATGAGACAAGCGCTCATTTATGGACACAAGTAGGATTTTTAGCAGCGAAAATAAGCGTCATGGTCAAATTTATTGAAAGGGAATGCATATGGAAACAAGAAATGGTTTGCCGGTGCAGACAGTAAATGAGGTTAAGCAATCGGCACGAAAACTCAGAAAGCAGTTTCTCACTTATGAGGAGGCTGAGATTGTTTACAGTCTGTCTCATAAGAAATTATTGGAACTGGCAAGCAAGGCAGGCGCTATTTATCGAATGGATCGGATTGTTCTTATTAACCGGGACATTTTTGATTCTTATTTGGAGCTGTTCAGGGAACCTCCGAGAGTAATTGATTTCAATAAACCAAAGAAGGGGAAAAAAGATGGCAGGTGATATATGGAAGTATTCGGACCGACTTGATGACGTTGATATTGCCATGCTTCGCAAGGATTTTATCACCTATGAACAGGGACAAAATTATTACGGTATGGGCGATAAGGCCTTCATAAGAATAGCCCATGAAGCAGGAGCAGTGTATAAAATCCTAAAAGTCGGATAAGCAGTACTCAAAACGCAGAGAAGGGAGAAAAACGCGCCTGTAAATCCTTAAAAACCGCATAATTAAGCCATTTTTGGCTTGAAATTTTATTGAGTACATATTATAATAAATATATACTCAATAAAAGGAGAGCCATCATGCCCGCAAAAGCGTCTTGTGAAGAAAAAGTTCGGATGATCCATCAGCGGCAAAAGAACGGAGATACGTACGTTATCGAACGTAGGACAGTTTACGACCCCGATAAAAAGTACAACAGAGTCCTTTCAAGCCGGATCGTCTCAAAAATCCCAAAAGGCCAGGATGATCCCGTTCCAACACGTCCGAAGCGGAAAAACGGGAAAAAAGTTTCAATTTCAGAGGATGTTTCTCCGGTAAAAAGTGCCACAAGGATAAAGACCGGAATGATGAACATCATTGATCATATCGGCACGGTATCCGGCATTGATGAAGCAATATACGGGAACACTGACATGGGAACAGCCCAGAAGATACTTTCTCTTGCGAGGTATCTGCTTGCTTCCAACGGTCAATCACTGCCAGGGATTACGACGTGGCAGTTTACGCATCCCCTGCCGTATGAGGATGGGATCTCAGAAGATATTTATCATGACCTGTTTGGGAAGATCGGGCGCGATGAACAGCTCCAGCAGAACTTCTTTGCGAGCCGCGTTGCGGGGATCAAGGACAAGGCTGTGCTTGCGTACGATTCTACTACGATCTCCACGTATGCTTCGGGCATCCCTGAGGCGCGCAGGGGATTTAACAAGGCTCACGATGGGCTCGATACTGTTAAGCTGATCACGCTTTGTTCGGTTGAAACAAGGCAGCCAGTGGCGTTTACAAAGGCACCGGGCAATCTTCCTGATGTCATCACCATCGAGAATGCGCTCAAGCAGCTGTCAGTTCTGGGCATTGGTAATGCGGAGATCATCACGGATAGCGGGTATTATTCTGAGCAGAACCTGGCGGATATGCTGCATGCGCATTTTGACTTCATCACATTGATCAAATGCAACATCAAATGGGTGAAGTCAGAACTGAGAAAGCATGCCAATGAGTTCCGCAGTACATCAAGTGCGTGTCCATATGACACTAACACTCATGGGATCACGGTTATGCAGATGCATGAGTTCACAAGAAGCCGCCTTTATGCCAGCAAAAAAAAAGACCTGGCTGCCGGAAGCGAAGAAGCGTTTACCCGCAGGATATACCTTCATCTCTACTACAACCCTATCAAGCAGGTTGAAGAAGATGCGGTGTTTGACAGGAAGCTGTTCGAGATCAAGGCACTGCTTGAAGAAGGTAAGAAAGTGACTGATCTCACTGACGAGGCACAGGAATGCGCAAAGAAATATCTGGCAGTCAAGTATTACGGCACAAAGGTGACTGTGAAGTTCAACGAAAAAGAGATCAGTGCACAGAAGGAACTACAT
>CAVITM010000309.1:0-2470 GCA_963645455.1 Moraxellaceae bacterium
CATATGGGCACCTTCGCACTGAATGCCGGTATTGCCGGGGCCAGCGACGTCACCGGACTTGATATTTCCGAGTACGCGGTTTCCCAGGCCGAAGCCAACGCCCGTCTGAACGGCCTGCAGGATACGGTGCATTTCCGCTGTGCCAACGTGCTGGACGAGCTTCCGAAGCTTGCCGCAGCCGGTGAGAAATATGACGTTGTCATTCTGGATCCACCTGCTTTCACCAAATCCAGAGAAGCTACCAAGAATGCCATCAAAGGTTACCGTGAGATCAATATGAAGGGACTCAAGCTGGTCAAAGACGGCGGCTATTTCGCCACCTGCTCCTGCTCTCACTTCATGACCCAGGAGCTGTTGACAAAGACCGTAAAGGAAGCTGCCAAAGCCACCCACAAGCGTCTCCGCCAGGTAGAATTCCGCACCCAAGCGCCGGATCACCCGATCCTGTGGGCAGCGGATGAAAGTTATTATCTGAAGTTTTATATTTTTCAGGTGGTGGAAGAAAAATAAATACGCAAAGCATAATGGCTTATAAAGCAAAAAATCAGATCCTTACGGATCTGATTCAGAGTGTAGACAAAGCCCTGCTTATGCAGGGTTTTGCTATTGTTAAAGCCGCTTTTCTGATATAATAAATATCAGAAAGGCGGTATTTTTTTATGATGACAAGAAATGCAGATAAAAAACGAGAACAGATGCTGATGTTTTGTATGGATGACATGGTTCCACAGAATCATATGTTGCGGTTAATTGATAAAGCCATTAATTGGAACTTCATTTATGACCTTGTAGAAGAAAAATACTGCCCTGACAACGGACGACCAAGTATGGATCCTGTCATGCTTATAAAAATCCCATTTATCCAGTATCTTTATGGAATAAAAAGTATGCGGCAAACAATGAAAGAAATTGAAGTAAATGTCGCTTACCGTTGGTTCCTGGGATTGGATATGATGGATCCGGTTCCTCATTTTTCTACATTCGGGAAAAACTATACACGTCGTTTCAAAGACACTGATCTTTTCGAGCAGATTTTTTCCAGGATTCTTGAAGAATGCATGAAATACAAACTTGTAGATACAGAGCAGATATTCGTGGATGCAACTCATGTAAAAGCCTGCGCAAACAGTAAAAAAATGAGGAAAAGAGTTGCTCATGAACAGGCACTCTGGTATGAAGATGAACTGAAAAAGGAAATTAAGCAGGACCGTCTGGCTCATGGGAAAAAGCCATTAAAAGACAAACATCAGCCTCCAACATCTGGTGGAAATGATTCAGGCAGTATGGAAAACCCCGAAGGCATTCCGGATGGTGCAAAAACACAAAAGAGCAGCATTAGTGATCCGGAAAGTGGCTGGTTCCGAAAAGGAGAACATAAACATGTTTTTGCGTATGCAGTAGAAACAGCCTGTGACCAGCATGGCTGGATTTTGGGATATACCGTTCATCCTGGAAATGAACATGACAGCAGGACATTTAAATCGCTGTATGAGAAAATAAAACCATTCACTCCTTCTATGGTGATAGCTGATGCCGGATATCGGACACCGGCTATTGCCAGGGAACTGTTATTGGATGGTATAAAACCACTGTTTCCGTATAAGCGTCCCATGACCAAAGAAGGATATTTCAAAAAGTACGAATACGTTTATGATGAGTATTACGACTGCTATCTCTGCCCTGAAAACCAGATACTTTCCTATAGAACAACAAACAGGGATGGTTATCGCGAATATAAAAGCAAAAGTTCCTACTGCTGTAATTGTCCACAGAGATCCAAATGTACAGAAAGCAAAGATCATGTAAAACTGGTAACACAGCATGTTTGGGAAAGGTATATAGATGAGGCAGAGGATATCCGTCATACACGGGGAAACAAAGAAATTTATCAGAAACGAAAAGAAACAATAGAGAGGATCTTTGGAACAGCGAAAGAACACCATGGTTTTCGTCATACTCAGTACATAGGGAAAGCACGGATGGAAATGAAAGTCGGGCTTACTTTCGCATGCATGAATCTGAAAAAATTGGCCAAGATACTGGCTATGAGAAGTGGAAAATCAGTGCTGTCTATGTTTAAAATATTTATTTTGTCGGATAAAATGAAAACAATAGAAAAATGGTGCCTGGTCTAAGGACCAAACACCACTTTGTCTACAGTCTGAATCAGATCCTTACGGATCTGATTTTTTTTGCTTATGTCATTAAGACTGTTTCTTTCTTCTGTAGGTAATAAATACTCCACCAATTCCAAGTAAAGCAATTACCATGAAGCTAATCCACAACATGAAATTGTTGCTGTCTCCCGTTTTTGCTGACTGAGCAGTGGATACAGTTGATGTCTCAGCTGCAGATGTAGAAGTGGAAACAGAATCATCCGAAACCGAGCTGCTTCTGTGACTTTTCTTTTTGCATTGTCCAGTGATTACGATATCGCCTGTGATATCCTTGCCCGGAATCGTTACAAGAC
>CAVITM010000310.1:0-2461 GCA_963645455.1 Moraxellaceae bacterium
CTACTGATCGTCGCCTTGGTGGGCCGTTACCTCACCAACTAGCTAATCAGACGCGGAGCCATCTCTTACCAATAAATCTTTTCACACAGGGCCATGCGGCCTCGTGCGCTTATGCGGTATTATCAGTCGTTTCCAACTGCTGTCCCCCAGTAAGAGGCAGGTTCTCCACGTGTTACTCACCCGTCCGCCACTAAGTTAATAAGAAATCTGCCGAAGCTTCTTTCTCATTAACTCCGTTCGACTTGCATGTGTTAGGCACGCCGCCAGCGTTCATCCTGAGCCAGGATCGAACTCTCATGTTAAGTATCGTTTCATCATCCTCGGATGATGTCACTGTCTTTTAACAAACTCGTTCAAACCGGTCTCACGATAAAACGTTGCGTTTTCTCGTAAGTTAACCTTGTTTACTTGGTTTGTCCGCTTCCATCTCTTTCCTTCTTCCTTTGAATTTCTTCTCCAGTTTCAGGCGATCCAACGGAATCGAACTTCCTTTTAGGAATGTTCTGATCATTTCTTTGTCTTCCTTAATATTTAAGAAGACTCTTAAAAGAATTGATTCAGGGTTGCATTTCTATTTGATTGTCACTATTTGATTGAGATGTTTCATTATGCCTCTCGGCATGTCCTGCAGGGCAGGTCTTTGTCGCTCTCTCGTGAGGAGCAACTCTGATAGGATAACTCAGATCTTTTCGTTTGTCAACAACTTTTTTAAATTCTTTTTTAAAATTCAAACTTGTTGGTGACTTTGATCTGTGTTCTCTTAAACAGCGAATGTTATTCTATCACCATTTCTTTTATCTTGCAAGTAATTTTTTCAAAAAAGTGAAAATTCATTTTTTTGTGATAGCTTGCAAAACGGAGAAAGCGGGATTTGAACCCGCGCGCCGGTGTTAACCGACCTACACCCTTAGCAGGGGCGCCTCTTCAGCCTCTTGAGTATTTCTCCAAAGCCTGACTCTCTAAAACCTTATGTAAATTTCTCTTAATAACTCTTTTCCTCAAGAGAATGTTCTATATTATACCTATTCATCGTTCAAAAGTCAATCGCAATATATAGTGTTCTCACGGCTTTCTCTTACCAGAATCAGTGTATAAATGGCCAGCAGAATAAGTGGAAACATTCCTGCCGGCCACTGCTTTTCAGACTTGATTTCGGAAATCCATAAAGTCTCTTCTAGGCATTACAGTTTTTCTGAACCTCTGTGTACAAGTTCTTCCCCGCGGAGTCAATCACTACAATTGCAGGAAATTTTCTCACAGTCAGCTTACGAATTGCCTCTGTTCCCAGATCTTCATATGCTACTACTTCAGATGCGGTAATACATTTAGACAGCAGTGCCCCTGCTCCGCCGATCGCAGCAAGATATACCGCCCCATTTCTCACAATAGCTTCTTCAACCTGTACCGATCGTTTTCCTTTTCCGATCATCCCCGTCATTCCAATATCCAGAAGTCTGGGAGTATATCTGTCCATACGGCTGGATGTCGTCGGGCCTGCAGATCCGATGGGTCTCCCCTCTCTGGCCGGTGACGGTCCCATGTAATAAATAACATTCCCTTCTACATGAAACGGAAGTTCTTCTCCCTTTTCCAAGCACTCACTCATCCGCTTATGTGCTGCATCTCTTGCTGTATATACAGTTCCGGTCAGATATACCATATCCCCTGCTCTTAATTCAGCCGCCTGTTCTTTTCCGAACGGTACTGTCAAATGTCTCTCCATCGCTATGCCTTCCCTATAAAACTCTGGTTTCGTGCCGATTGACATGGCAGCAAATGTTTACTCCGACCGGAAGTCCCGCAATATGCGTCGGATATGTCAGTATACGAACACTCAGAGCGGTCTGTGATCCGCCCAAACCTGCAGGTCCCAGCCCCAGCTGGTTAATTCTTTCGAGAATTCGCTCCTCAAGAATCTGAATGTGCTCTGACATAGAATGTTCCTTCGTATTCAGCGTCAATGCTCTTTTCGCCATTAGGGCACATTCTTCAAAATCACCCCCGATTCCAACGCCCACTACCATTGGGGGGCAGGCATTGGGGCCGGCATCCCTTACTGCCTGCACAACAGCCTGTACGACTCCTTCCTCTCCGTCAGCAGGTTTCAGCATGAACACGCGGCTCATATTCTCACTTCCAAACCCCTTTGGTGCCACTGTAATGCAGATCTCTCTTCCAGGTACAATTCTGGTGTGCAGTATTGCTGGTGTATTGTCCTTTGTATTTTCCCGCAGCAGCGGATCAGCAACCACAGACTTTCTCAGGTATCCTTCCAGATATCCCCTGCGGACTCCCTCATTGACAGCTTCCGTCAAATCTCCGCCCTGCAGATGCACATCCTGTCCAAGATCTATAAACACAATTGCCATCCCTGTATCCTGACAAATTGGAATCCGATCTTCTTTTGCAATGATAAGATTTTTCTCCAACTGCTGAAGAATCTGAACCCCAAGATCAGAGG
>CAVITM010000311.1:0-2457 GCA_963645455.1 Moraxellaceae bacterium
CCTGGTGAATTTTGCATGGCAAACAGACTGCCAAGATGCAGCCTTTGAAAAATATTCAGTTATCATACTTCTGGTGCACGAATGAAGCATGTGAACATGCGGATCTTGCACTTGGGGCAAACACAGGTATCTGCTCCGTAAATTATTTTGAGAAGCTCGGACATACGCTTCCCTTTTGTTGGACTCCCGGTATACGGCGTCCGCATCAGATTTCCGATCAAAGTAAGACACTTTGTTTTTTTGCAGTTGGCAAGATAACCGCTGAAGCGTACCCGATGAACTCCTTGCGGCAATACATGCTGCAGGAAACGGCGGATGAATTCCTTTCCGTCAAGAACCATCTGCTTCTTAGTGCTGTTATCGGCATAATCCTTGTAGGATACCGTTACGGTTCTGGCATTTACATCCGATACACGTGCATTACTGATCGCCGTGCGATAGGCATAACGCGCGAGATATTTGATGGCATTACCGTTGCCGTTGAAGGTTTCTTTTATGAATGGAACCCAGTCTTTTCTGTATAAAATATCCAGTAGCGCTTGCCATTGCTTTGGATCAGCAAGGTACTCCGTTGCACCGGACAGGCAAAGGACTTTTGAGCTGTAAAAGGCCTTCAGCGCACTCATGAATTTGCCGCGAAACACCTTGCCGATAACTTTTACTGGGATGATGAAGCCCTTTCGCTTCGTCTGAACCAGTCGCTGGTCCGGCGTGATTCCTCCGCCGGAAAGCATAACATGCAGATGTGGATGAAAATTCAACTTCTGTCCCCAAGTATGCAGCACAGAGACAATGCCAGGCAATGCGCCCATGTATTTCTTGTCTCTGCAAAGAGTGATCAATGTATCAGAAGCCGCAGAAAAAAGCAGGTTATAGAGGCGCTTCTGATTTTTCAGAATCAATGGATTCAGCTCATGCGGAAGAGTGAAAATCACATGATAGTAGGCCATGCCGAACACAAGCTCCGAGTCGCGTTCCATGATCCATTTTTGCTCCATCGGAGCCTGACAGCATGGGCAATTCCGATTGTTACAGGAACGAGCGTGGATTTTTCGGTATCCACAGTCAGGGCATTCTTCTATGGTGTATCCGAGTTGCCCGGTCTTACAGGAAGCAATACATGCAGCTGCTTTGCTCTGTGTCGGCGATACGCTGTGTGTTGATGCATAATCATCGTAGAAGTTCTGAAATGCGGTGCGAATAGGATAATGTTGGCTGTTCTCTGCAGCCGGAAAGGATTTACAGGTCATATGGGCTCTTCACACTACGACCATTTCCGATTCCCAGTGTCAGGTAAACCTCTGTACTGGAAAGCGATTTATGGCCGAGGGCTTCCTTGATGGTAATGATGTCTGTACCCGCTTCATAAAGATGGAGACCGAAGGCATGACGGCAGCTATGCAATGTAAATCCTTTGCTACTTAATCCCGCAGAAGCAACCGCTTTGTTGAAGACATTGCGAACAGACTGATTATTGATGTGTTGCTTGGAATCCTGCCCTGGAAAGAGCCAATCATCTTTTTGCGCAGATGGATAGACTTTCCGAATGTATTCAATAAGCAGCTGTAGCGCCTTTTCAGACAGCACGGCATACCGTTCGGAACGATTTTTAGATTTGGAAATGAAGATAGCCTTCTTTGACCTTCTGATATCTCCGCAATGAAGGCGAGTCAATTCACTGACACGCATTCCAGAAGAATACAGAAGGGCCAATTCTGCCCGATGCTTGATGTTGGCAACTGAATTGATGATTGCGTTGATTTCGGCTACGGATGGAACGATGGGAAGTGCGGTATCGAATTTAAGGAGAGGCACCTCATACTTATCCCACTCACGTTTCAGAACATAGTGCCAGAAATGATGCAACTGTGCGATGTGTACGTTGATGGTGCGATTGCCAATCCTGCGAGTCGTTTTCAGATAGTCGACATAAGAACGGATTTCTTCCCAGGAAACCTCCGTAAGCGGCTTCTGAAGCTCCGTCTCCACCCAATCAATAAACTGGGACAGGCAAGTGATGTAGGCAGAAATCGTTCCATCAGAAAGATCTCTAAAAGAAAGGATTTCGCGCTGCTTGGCGACAAGCGCTGTGTTTTCAGGATTCATAAATACCTCCGGTTATTAGTGAATGTCATGCAACAAATCAACTAATTTGACGGAGGTGCGCGAAAGTGATTGAAAAATTTCTGGCGACAATGTATTCTCATAGCTGTTAGAAGGAATTAAGCCTTTCGGAATGAGAGTAGATGTCGCCAAACAAGTAGACTCATCCGAAGAGGCTTTTTTTCTTTCATAGGATAAATCTACTATAATACAAAATTCCCGCCAGTCAAATGACTAACGGGAGGATACACGCTATTCCGCCAGCGGCGGAATTTGGTTCAATTGAACAAGGACCACATTCACAGTTGTTGCGGGTGCGAATTCAGATATGCGTGTTTTGATTGCAGGCCAAAT
>CAVITM010000312.1:0-2448 GCA_963645455.1 Moraxellaceae bacterium
GTGCCGCAGATTCTGACTAACAAGGCAGACGGATTTATCCGGCTTGGAAAAGCGTTGAAGGATTACGGATATACAGAAGTGAATTTGAATCTGGGCTGCCCGTCCAAAACGGTGGTGACCAAAGGAAAAGGCTCTGGATTTCTGGCTTTTCCGGAAGAACTGGACCGGTTCCTGGATGAAATCTTTGAGGCGTTGGGGTCAGAGTTGAAACTATCCGTGAAAACCAGAATCGGGAAAGAACAGCCGGAGGAATTTCCCAAACTTCTGGAGATCTTCAACAGGTATCCGCTGGAAGAACTGATTATTCATCCAAGAGTGCAGACAGACGGTTACAAGAACCATCCCCGCATGGAAATGTATGATCTGGCAGTCAGGGAGAGAAAAAATCCCATCTGCTATAACGGAGACTTGTTCGATCAGGAGAAGATCGATACCTTTCAGAAAGCGTATCCGGAGACGGACCGATTGATGCTGGGCAGAGGATTTCTCATGAATCCGGGACTTCTCCATCCGGAGACAGGAAGAAAAGAGTTCTGGAAGTTTCACGATCTGGTCTATCAGGGGTATCTGGAGCGTGATCTGGGCGGCTACCGGAATGTATTGTTTAAGATGAAAGAACTGTGGCTCTATCAGGTAAAGCTGTTCCCGGAAGTGAAGGGACTGGAGAAGAAGATTAAAAACATGCAGACACAGAAAGATTATGAGCAGCTTATGCGGGAACTGTAGTTAAATTGAGAAAAAAGAATACTTGACCAGTAAATGAGGCCGTTGCGAACAGAGGAGCGTATCTATGGAGCAATGGTCTCTTTTTATTCTGCTGTGGGTTAATTGGGCATATGAAGGAACTGTTTTGATCTCTGCCCGGAAATTATTATAAAACATCTGCAAATTTGATAAAAATGCACTAGTCAACAAAAAGTAGACACTTTTTCTATTTTTTATACACTCAAAACTGAGCATAGTACTCCTTATATTGTTTTGGTGTCAAATAGTTTAATGAGTATGCAGGTCTTTCTTCATTAAAGAACGTAATATACTCTTTTATCTCATTCTCAATGTTTTCATTGCTGGTTATGTGCAGATCTGTAAACATCTCTGTTTTGATCCAGCCATTAATTGCCTCCATTGCCGCATTATCTGTTGGGGTTCCGGCTCTGGACATAGAATGAACGATGTTATATAAAGGTAAAAGCTCATTAAAGTCCTTAGATGCATAGACAGATCCTTGATCTGTATGAAGAATCATTTCCAGATCAGGATACTTTTGCTTGATGGAAATCAGGTCTTTTAGGCCACTTATATAAGTCATTCGGTCGCCTTTGCGACCTGAAAGCGAGTATGATAGGATTTCATTATTCCAAAGATCCATATACAAGGTCAATTCATAATAAACACCTTTTAATCGAAATGCAGTCATGTCACTTGTGATACACTGCAATGGTCCGGTGATATTTAATCCGGTTGCCATTAGATTCGGATACACCTTGAATGGATCTCCTGGCTTCTTATAGCGGTAATGCTTGGACATGCTCATAATCCCTACCTTTTTACAGCACTTATGAGCATACTGATCAGACATTTTCAGCCCTGTATCTAAACGAATCTTGGCATTAAGCCAACGATAGCCATGTGATGGATATTTAGCATGGTATTCCTTGAATAATGCCAGATCACTCACAAAGGATAACAGTCGTTTTGAAGGATGTTCCAGGCGTTTTTTCCACTTGTAAAAGCCACTCCGATTTACATTCATTAATCGGCAAAGAACCGAAACAGGAAATTCCTTTGAAAGTTCCATCACGATTTCGAATTCTTGCTGTTTAAAGAAATGAACTCCTTGTTTTGACCATCCCCTTTCACTTCGTACCCTTTTTTTGCCCTGGCTTCACTGATCTTTGATTTAATAAGTTCCTCAATCAATTGCTCTTTTGTCATTGATTGATAATCTTCCAGATGAAAAGAATCATTAGAAGATTTTAACATGATTGCCTTTGTCTCCAGGGTACGCGGAGTGGATGTTCTTACAGGTAAACCGTTTTCGCGACGATAATCTGTAGCATATTTAGCTGCCAATGATTTTGAAATACCATATTTCTCAGCAGCTTCACGACTAGAGAGCGAACCGTCTACTATTTCTTTGGCAATGGCTATGCGCTGTTCTTTTGGAATCATAAATGCACCTCCTGTGCAGCAAGAAATATACTTGTTGATTAAAGTATACTACTTGTTTACAAATTTTTGGATAGTGTCTACTTTTAGCTTACCACTTCAAAAGCAAGCCTCCATCGTTTAATTGGACCTATAGAAAAATCTTCACTGTTTCTGCCCAAATTTTTTAATTTTTCTGGGCAGAACAGGCGGTAGGTTTTCTATATGTCCAATCCTATATGAAAACTTGTTTTCTCAGAAAGAATCCTGATGTTTTTATTGCTTTGATGGGTAAAGAGC
>CAVITM010000313.1:0-2439 GCA_963645455.1 Moraxellaceae bacterium
CCGCAGGTTCTCCCCCGGTCGCAGGCCTCACAGGTTTCTGCAACGCGATCACTGCATGCTATACTACTTAACTTTGCACTTCCTGTCAAGTAATTTCTACAGTTCTCTATGCCGGGATCAAAAAATCTGATCCCGACAAAATCAGTTTTCTACTCTTTCAGTAAATAATCGTTATTCAAGACTTTCATAGACAGCGGCCCTTCAATCGTTGATGAATACACCGGCTCTAAAGGACGAATAACAATACCTTCTTTGTTCATTCCGGAAGGATATTTTCCCTTGGCTCTCTCCAGTAAAACCTCAACGCTGTCATATGCAAAATCATCTTTCACCTCTTCTACCGGAACCATGGTAAGCTTTAGCTTTTCACATATTTCCTTCATTTTTTCTAAAGACAGCCTTCTGTGCGTAGCAAGATCAATCATGGTAAAAACATACCATTCTGGCTTTGTCAGTTTCAGTCTGTTCTTCTGGATTCCCGCTCCGCAGAATTCTCCCTGAATTGCTATGTTAGGAAGTCCTGCCCCGGCAACTCTTTCTGGGATTCCATGCTCATGGGCATATTTCCACATCGCACATTTATCATCATCTGCATATTCATAATTTCTGCCGCAGATACCAAAATGTCCATCCTTCCAGTACATGGTCACACTGCAACCGTCCATCTTTGTACTGATATAATATCCTTTTACTGCCTTGAATTCATCAATCAACTCCGGATAAGACTGCACTCTCAGCTCATCCGTCTTCGGGATTCCATCAGGGAAATCTCCAATCACGGTTCCACTGTTTGTAACACGCTCCTCTACTTCCCATTTTCTGATTCCAAGCAGGTCTGTCACATCATCGCCAAGTTCATACTTGCCTTCCGGCAAAATGCTAAGTGGCTGCACAAGTCCCTGTGAAATCTGCCCTCTGAATTTCTGAGTTTTCAGGCGGAAACCTTCTCCCAAAATCTCACTCTTTTTATAACTGCTTTTTCTCAAAAATTCGAACTGCTCACATATCGGAAGGAAAGAGTCCACCTCCATGTATACGCAATAATCTCCTACCTTGAATTGTCCTTTATTTGCAACACACTGCCATCCAAGGACGTGAACACATTCGATTCTGTCAGCTCCTTCTATGGGAGTTATATGATGTACATATTGTACTGATGCTAATTTTCTCTTCTCCATTTTATTCGTCTCCTGTCGTTATTCGTATTATCTGCCTATATTCCAAGTATCCTATCTCCGACGCCTTCCATGATTAGCGAAATCAGGTTCTCCACAAAGCAACCGGCCAGCAAAATAAGAAATGTTGCCGCTATAAAAAGAATTGCAGCAATAACATTCTGCCACATACCAAAACAAAGCGATAATACGGCTGCTGTGCCAAATACAAGCTTCCATACTCCATGAAAAATGCCAAACATTTCCACGACGATATGAATAATGATCCAGACAAATCCCAGAATCATCCATACCGGTATTAACAATAATCTTCCAATAAGTTTTAAAATAAACATGGCACTTCCTCCTTCATCCTCTGGCTAGATAGGGCATATCATGATGCACCTCGGCTGTGTAATATCCACCGATAGTGCTTGGTGCGTTAAACAAAGCAGTCATCAGATATTTCTTGATATTTCCCACCTTGGTCGTGTTTTTGTTAAAACAGCTAATCACATACTGAATATGCTGGCTGTTCAACTTCAGAAAACGGCTTTTCACAAGCTCTGTCGGATAATTGGCACTGGCAATCCGCATATACTCTTCCTGGTTCATAGCCACCTCTAGCATAATATCAACAATGCCTTCCAGAAGATCGCCATCGTATGGATAACGCTCCTTCAGGCAGTCGTAGGAAATATTCTCAAGAATTAAAGACCTGTATGCAGCCAGGGTATTTTTCATTTTGCTTTTCTCGTTCTGATGATCCGAACAGGAAATGGTTAATGGCATCTCATCCGATCCCATCTGATCCTGGTCTGCAACAATGCATTCGTTCACCTTGTCATCACTCTCTCCTGATGTGATAAGATTAGATTGATTTGGTTCAATATCACTCCAGTAAGTATTGATAATATTAGTATTATTCTTAAGAGGTCCCTCTACGGGGACTTCTTGAAGTTCCCTTTTCTGTAGAGTTTGCATTTTCATCTGAGCATTCCTCTTCCTTATGCTCATCTTCAACACCTGACAAAAAGCTCTTTACATACAAGATACTTGGCAGTCCCAGTCCCCGACGCTTCTTTTCTACAAGTCCAATCTTCTCCAGTTCATTCAAATAATCCATTGATTTTTTCTTCGAAAATCCAAGATCCTTCTGAATCTCCTGAATCTGATATATGATATAGACTGTCACGCGTCGAATTATAGTTCCCACCTACGGCAAACTTACCGCAGATTAAATTCGGCACCTTCTCCATATTGTCTATCTTAACGTGCTGTTTTT
>CAVITM010000314.1:0-2432 GCA_963645455.1 Moraxellaceae bacterium
CCTTAGAGTGTGCCCGCAGAAGCCGTGAGTATCTGAAGATTTTAGGCTGGTAACAGACAACGAAAGGAGAAATCGAACATGAAGGAAATAAGAATCGCAATCATCGGCTGTGGTATGATTTCTGAGCGCCACATGACCGTTATCGACAACTTAAAGAAGCAGGGACAGAATCTGACTCTGGTGGCAGCAGCAGAGATCGATCCGGCCAGACTGGAGGCTTTTGGTAAAAAGTATGGTCTGGACGAGAAGGATCTGTACCAGGATTTCAGAGAGATGTTAAAGCGTGATGATATCGACGAGGTAGAGGTATGTGTACACAACAACCTTCACACCTCTGTGGCTACAGCCGTTATGGCAGCAGGCTTTGACTGCTACTCTGAGAAGCCCATGGCAGCTAGTTATGCAGATGCAAAAATTTTATATGATGCACAGAAGAAATACGGAAAGAAGCTGGCTGTACAGATCAGCTCCATTTATAATCCCCAGACCCGTATCGCAAAGAAGATGATCGAGAACGGAGAGCTTGGTAAGATCTACCATGTGCGCAGCGTGGGACATCGCCGTCAGGGTCGTCCGGGATATGATATGCCTTTCTTCAGCAAGGATTTCATCAATCCCAAGGTAGGTGTGCATGGACCTCTGTTTGATCTTGGTATTTATCATCTGGCACAGATGCTTTATGTTCTTGGCATGCCGGAACTGGAGAGTGTTTACGGTGTGCAGTCCTGTGACTACTGGACCCATGAGGCTATTGATAAAATCACCGGTAGAACTGCTCCGGTAGAGGATCTTGGTGTTGGTATGGCACGCTTCAAGGGCGGCATCTCCATGGACATCTATGAAGACTGGGCAATGCATATGGACGATATTGGTACCAGCTTCGTAGCCGGTTCCAAGGGCGGTCTGAAATTTATTGACGTAGATACTACCGGTGGTCCTCTTGCGGTTCCCGAAGGCGGTCTGATCATGGGCGGCGGCGAGCTGCAGAAGCCGAAGCTTCAGTGGTTCGGTGTCGATGAGGACGGCGTTCTCTTTGATAATAAGCTGGAGTGTGCCATCGGTGATATTACCGGACAGCAGGAGCTGATGCTGCATCCTGAGATGGAGATGTACAATGACAACCAGCTGCAGTGGTACTCTTATCTGCGGGGAGATCTTACGGATGAGACGAGAATTGATTCTCCCTACATCGCAATGCAGACCGCATTCCTCTCTGAGGGCGTGGTTCTCTCCAGTGATCTGGGACGTAGCGTGACTGCAGATGAGATCAAGCAGATGGCAAAATCCATTGCCCTTCGTGAGCAGGAGACACCTTTTGGTACGATTAAATACGATTTTGATGAGTATGTTCCGGAATAACGAAGCATAGAGGAGGCGCGGATATGGCTGATATTAGAATAGGAATTATCGGACATGGGTTTATGGGACATTCCCATGAGGAAATGCTGACCAAAATGGATGGCTACCAGGTAGTGGCTATCGCGGATATTGATCCGGCACAGTTGGAGGATGTGAAAGAAGGCATCCTCAGATATACCGATTACAAGGAGCTGTTAAAACATCCGGATATCGATACGGTGATCGTCGTTGTGAACAACAACCAGCATCTGAAGGTGGTAAAGGATGCGGCAGCAGCCGGCAAGAACATCATCTGTGAGAAGCCTGCGGCTATGAGCGTGGCTGAGTTTGATGAGATGATGGAGGCTGTGAACGCTGCAGGAGTAAAATTCACGGTGCACCAGCAGAGACGTCTGGATCCGGATTTCCGCACCATCAAGGAAATCTACGACAAGGGCATGCTGGGAGATACCTATACAGTGAAGAATCAGCTCTACGGCTTCAACGGCAATATGCATGACTGGCATGTCTATATTTCCGAGGGCGGTGGTATGCTCTTTGACTGGGGCGTGCATCTGCTGGATCAGATCCTCTTCATGGTTCCGGAAAAAATCACCTCCGTATATGCAAATATGCGAAACGTGATCAACTTTGAGGTAGATGATTATTTTAATATTCAGCTGCGGTTCGCTTCTGGCTTTACAGCCGAGGTGGAGCTGGGAACCTACTACTTAAAGGATTCTCCCAAGTGGTTTGAACGTCACTGGTTCTTAAGCGGCAATAAAGGTTCTGCTTATGTGGATGGTTTCCATCCGGAAGGCAAGATCGTGCGGACGACAGAGCTTTTGCACAACGTAGGAAAGGGCCGCACCATGACGGCGGCAGGCCCTACCAGATCCTTCGGCAATCCCAGAGAGGGTCTTATCGTTACAGAACCTGTGCCCCAGGTAAATACCTGTCATGAGGACTATTTTGAAAATTATAAAAAGGCATACTTTGGCCAGGAGGAATTCCTGGTAAAGCCGGCAGAGGTGCGGCGTGTGCTCTCCCTGATGGAGGCTGTTCGCGAATCTGCAAAGACCGGTCAGTCCATT
>CAVITM010000315.1:0-2424 GCA_963645455.1 Moraxellaceae bacterium
AATTCTACATTTTCACCAAAGGAATTTTCGATGACAGGGGGTTCTAAACAGTTACATTTTATTAAAACATCATTCACTACAGATGAGCAGGAAATGATTTTAAGCACAGAAATCCAGACAACTCACGAAAAAGATACTGAGTCAGTTATGCACGAAACCATTGATAAAGTATTTTTATTAAGTCAAAACGAAGCGGTAACATATCTTCCTTATGAGGATATTCGGATTGGCTATGGCGGTGTAATGAGGAGATTTAGTAGCAGGCACAAGACAACATCGTGGTGGACGAGATCTACAACAGAAGGCGGAGAATGGAAAGGAAAAGCAACAGAAAAGGACTCTGATGTTGTATGTGTCAATATATTGGGAACAATGTTTAGTGATAAACAATCATACTCACAGGGTGTTCGCCCTGCTTTATGGCTCAAAAAAGGTGATATTTAAAATCTTTACTGCCACAGTATACTTCTATACCGCAGCGTGAATGGATATTACCCTTGTATGATGTAGCGACCATTTCGTTTGGCTTAATAATGTAAAGAAAAACTAAATTTAATAGATTAGGAAAGTTCTAAGTTCAGGGCAAAAAAAGTAGGGCCGGAAGTTATCTCCAAGCCCTGAATTTAGTACTTTCCCTTTGAACCAAGTTCCGCCGCGTCCGGTATATGCAGTTTTTATCATTACCTCATACGTTCCGCTTTTGAGATTTACATGGAATCCGTCGGCCTACAAGCATTGCTTTTGTGCCTATTGGGAACGAAACCTGGTGAATTTTGCATGGCAAACAGACTGCCAAGATGCAGCCTTTGAAAAATATGGCTCTTCGGGCATCCCTGTGGGTGAGAAATGCCGTTTTACCCAGTAACTAAGCCACATTCGCCGGGATAGGTTTTCGATTAGGAAGTGGAACCTGGATATCAGAGCATACCAAGTACACCATATCCATCATATTCTGTATATTCCGAAAACCATATGCCTTGCGGATGATCAGCTTGATCTTGTTGTTGGTCGCCTCAATCCGAGCATTGCTTAGCCCCAATCGGATTGTGTTCAGGATATGATCCTTATGGCGCTTGATCTTTTCGTACAGATCATGAAATGCCGGGATTCGGCTATGGCTCGCCCACCAGAGCCAATGCTTCAGATCGGCTTCTGCCTGCTGAACATTGGTTGATTTCAGCAACAGCCTTAAGGATTCCTTCAGTCGGTATGCCCGATACAATTGAGGGTCATTTGCCCGGATCAGATCAAGTCGGATTTTCTGACTCTCCGTGAGGTTTTCCGGTGCCTTGCCCAAAGAGTACGTGGAGCGCTTGATTTCGGAGGCTTCCTTGCGGGCAGCCTGAACCTTTGCAGCGTCCTTGTCATCTGCTTTTGGGCGGCCGGGCTTCTGTGGCTTCGCCTGAGCCAGTTTATTGGCTTTTTCGTAAGCGACACGCCAACGCTCACAGTCGGGAGTGAATTCATTGACGCAGTCTGTGATCCAGCGAGCACCATCGCCTGTAACAACTTTGATGCTGGCCAGCTGTTCGTCCGTTAGAGATTTGTAGAACTGCTCCAGAACGGACTTGCCGTGGCCGTCTGCAACCCAGACAACCGTGTTGGTGTCATGGTTCACGACGACCGTGATGTACTTGTGTCCCTTGCGATAGCTGGTCTCATCGATACCGATATGAACAAAGCCATTCAGTCGTCTGGAACGCTCTGGCTCAAGATCGTGCAAACCCCTGGAAATGCAGTTTCCGACGGTTTGCCAGTCAATGCGCATGAAGTTTGCCACAGCACTCCTTGGCAGGTATTCCGCAAGCCAGGTGACTGTAAGGTCGAAATCCTTGGTAAAGCTGCTCCCCGGGTAGGCCCATGGAACTGCGGCTGTTACAATACCATGTTCCGGACATACAACACGGTGGGTCTGGCATTCGATCTCGACCAACAGGGCGCCCCAATCCAAAGAACGCCATACTTTCGGGTTCGCCGCTGCAGTGTCATATCCAGAGCATCGTCTTCCGCAGTATGGACAATCATCCTTGTGCCAGGCATTCGGACGGGCTTTGATGCGAAGGTGGTTCACACCATCAGCATCAATGTAGAACTCGTGGGATGCCACAACTGTGTTCTTGACATTTAGGATTTTATTGCATAAGGTATCAGCAGAAGCCATCTTGGTCCTCCTATCAAGTGTATGTTTAATCGCTAATACTTTACAGGAGCCGGGGTGGCTTTTGCAATATGTGATTGTAGTCAGAGACGGGGCATTTTACCCACAATCATGCCCGAAGCCTCTTTTAAAACTTAAGTTGATAGTTGCCGTCGCCGCTGCCCTCTACAGACGAGGAGAACAGCACCCGTGCCGCCTCAATGAGATATGCGGTATCCTTCGCACCGGCGGTCTCATAGGGTGAATGCATGGCCAGCTGCGGCAGT
>CAVITM010000316.1:0-2419 GCA_963645455.1 Moraxellaceae bacterium
GGGCATGATACAGAGAAAATCTCGCTGTATCCTTCGCCGTTACAGCAACCGCATCCTCCAGATCCAGCATCAGGGAGTCTACTTTGTAAATGTACGGATCCTTGATGAGTGAAGGCTTCTGTGCATTCAGGAACATCATAGATCTTCTCAGTCTCTTCTTATTAGGATTCTCAATCATTTGATTGCACCTCCCCACGGTAAGTTAGTGTACTGGTCTGCAGAGCGGTAAACTGCCCCCTCGATACGTGCCTTGATTGTGCAGTCAAGAGCACCCTTGTCAACGATCGCAATCTTCACATTGTCAACGCCCAGGTTCTTGAGTGTCTCCAACGCAACCTTGCGAATCTGGTTTCCAAACTGGTGTGCCACTGCGCTTTCCAGAGAGAACTCGATCTTTCCGTCTCCCGGCTCCACAGTAACCTGGCAGTCACTGGATTCCATTGTGCCCGCAACAGCAGGTTTCTTAATTTCCATAGTATCCCTCCTTGTCGGTGAGCCGCCGGACAGCGTCCCACATTCCTAAAGTGATTACCCACGAGGAAGTTCCCCCTCCCTCAGCCTCCACTGGTGATTATACCCTAGAGAATCTCAAATTCATGCTTTAATTTGGTGTAATATGATGATAATGTTTTTTTTGCACATAGTAAAATACATAATGAATTATATTCCGCATAGGTTCAACCTATTTTGTGCCTTATAATTCAGCGTACTTCAGTATTTCAGCCGGGCTGTGGGCAATGTAGTCGGCCCCGGCATCCTGGAGCTCCTCCAGACTGCCGTAGCCATAGGTCACGCCCAGCGAATTGACGCCGCTCTTCTTCGCGCCGTCAATATCAAAATGCCGGTCTCCCACCATCAGTACATGCGTCTTGTCCAGCTTCATTTCCCGCACCGCCTTGTCGATCAGCCGAGATTTTTCCGAATTATGATCATCCAGCTCCGGACCCGTTTGATAAGAAAAAAGCGGCGCCAGCTCGAAGTGTTCAAGTATCCGCTCCGCAAAAACATGAGGCTTCGACGTCACCAGCAGAAGCTTTCTCCCGGAATCCGCAAGGCGCTGCAGGGTCTCCCGCATGCCTTCGTATACCTCCGCATCAAAAATACCGCTGACAGGATACACCTCCCGATAGTATTCCGTGGCCTTTTTGGCTTCCGCCTCGTTCAATCCGTAGATTCCCATAAAGGAATCCACCAGAGAGGGACCCACGAAGCGTCGCAGGGTTTCCTCCGGCTCGTCCGAAAAGCCGAAATGATCCAGCGCATACTGGGCGGACTTCATGATTCCCGGACCGGAATCCATAATGGTGCCGTCCAGATCCAATAAAATTGCGTCATATTTTCTCATGTGTTTCTCCCTTTGTTCAGACCCGAAGGCATTATCCTATGCAGCAAGCCGGGCAAATCAGACCTCACAGGCCCGCTTTCGAAGAATATCCAGCAGGCACTGATCCGCTTTGGACAAATAGGCATCCTTCAGCGTGGCAATGCAAAGGCTCCAGTAAGCATTGTACTTTTTATCTACAGAAAGATAAACCGGCGGGTTTTGGAAGCGGTTCTGGTTCACATAGTCGCTGGGCAGCATCGTGTAGCCCATGTTCAGCGCCGCCAGCCGTTCCGTGGTCATATAGTTGCGGGTCTGCAGACGAATCTTCGGATTGATGCCCGCCTTCTTCAGCACCGCATCCGTCACATGTCGAATTCGCTGTTCCTTAAAGAGCGTCAGCAGGGGCTCGTCCCGCAGCAGCTCCACGTCCAGCACAGGATAATCATAGCCCTCCACAGATACTGCCTGCTTCACCAACGGATTATCCTTCGACATGGCAATAACAAAGGGATGATCCGTCAAAATTTCATAGTTCAGGGACGGGTTTGCCTCATTGTTCTCCGCCGGCGCATGCATGATGGAGAAATCCAGATCACCGCTCACCAGGCGAGCTTCCTGCGGCTCTGTGGAGCCCTCAAAAACATCCCAGGTGATGTTCGGGCAAAGCCGCTGAAACTCCGGCAGAATATGCGGCAGCACAATAGCTCCCAGATGATTCGTGATGCCGAAGTAGATTCTTCCCACCCGCAGATCATTGATGTCCGTGATTTCCGCTTCAAAATTGTCGTAAATCTTCAGAATCTGGCAAGCCATCTGATAGTAGCGTTCCCCGGCATAGGTCAAGTGCAGACCGTTGGAGCCTCTGACAAAAAGCTTCACTCCGATGGTATCCTCTATGCGGGAAATCGACTGGGACAATGACGGTTGTGCCACAAAAAGCTTCTTCGCCGCCTTCGAAATATTTTTTTCATCCGCAACAGTTTTCACGTACAGCAATTCACGACTGGTCATAGCAGCTGTCCCCTCTTTAGGATTGATATTTGGTAATTGTTTAGCACCACCAGAAAAATTCATAAAATGCGGAGCAGAGCTTGC
>CAVITM010000317.1:0-2416 GCA_963645455.1 Moraxellaceae bacterium
GTATAGGTTTTGCCTGATTTAAGAGATTCCACTCCCTTCATTAATTCAGCATCCAGTTCTGCACGACTCATGCCTCCGATGGCAGTTGGTTTTGCAGAAGGAAGATGTAAATTCAGAGGAAGTCCTCTTGTTAATACAATCTGGCTATACAGCATCTGAATAGCACTTGATGGTGTGATGCCAAGCTGAGAAAGAATATTCTCGGCATTTTCTTTCAGTCCCGAATCAATACGGGCATAAACTGCAGTTGTATTTGCCATAGATATCACGCTCCTTTGAGTTTAGTATATCCGATTTCTTTGACAAACGCAAGCATTTGCAAGCAATACAATTTTAAGGAGGTGACGCTTTCATGGCAAGCAGAATCAAAGGTTAGTTGAAAAACATAATGCACGTTTGAAGATGTAAGTGCACGGCAGGAAATATTAACTGCACGCATGAAGTTGTAAATGCCCACATGGCAGAAAAATCGGGCATTAAGGATTGCAATTACAGAGAAAATCGCATACATTCATCGTTAAGAAGGCATGCCAAAAGCCGGACTGTATTTTACGATTTTTTTGAAATCGTAAATGCACTCCGTTTTGCAGAGTCTGCTATTCTGATTTTGCCCTGCCTTCTTGTCATGTTTACCGGCTTACTTTTTCAAGAGTGCCGGTGTCAGGTTAATGGAATCGGATGGGATTTTCTCAAGGCCAAGGAGAGTTGCGGTCTCCTGACCATAGATCTGAATAAACAGATCCAGGGGAGCCTGTCCATTCCATTTTTTGCGTGGATACGAATTGATATGATTCATGAGCTTTGTGATGTCTGTCTGGGTAAAACGATCCATTGATGTTCCCTTTGGGATCACATACCGAATGAACTCATGGTTCCGTTCACAGTTGCTTTTCTGATTGCTGTTCATGGGATCGCAGTAGAAAACCCGACACTGGATTTCCCCGGTTTCCGTATCACATTCGATTCTTATCGGATCTGTAAATTCACTACCCCGATCTGTGAGAATCACCTGGAAGAGCGAAGAAAAACGCTGATTGCCAAGCCGACTTCTCAACGCCTGGAAGACAGCGGACACGGATGCAGCCGTGTTACGCTCCCTGAGGTACATCAGCTGCAGGTCGCAGTTCTTAAACAGGATTGTTAGTAAAACCTTGCCGCCTTTTCTGCCGATAACGCTGTCCATCTGACTGATCACGGCATCCGGATGCTTTGAAACATAAGCCTCGTAGTCTTCATGACAGCGACCGATATGGCACTGCTTGTCCACTCTTAATACCGGCCCGCTTTTCTTCCGAGAAGGCATCCGAAGCTTGCGGCGAAGATCGAAGTTATCTGCATCCAAGAGGCCGCTGTTGATATAGGTATAAAGAGTACGATCCGATACAGGCATTTCTTCTTTGTGCGTATTCCACACTACAGAAACGGCCTGACCGCGCTTGATTTCAGGGGAAATAACGGAGTCAAGGTAGGATAGTTCTTCTTCTGAAAGTGAAATGCCTTTGCGAGATTCGGAGCGAAGAGTTTCGTATGCCTGCTGTGCCAGCTTCGCATCGTATTCCATCTTTTGCAGACGGCATGTACGGCGATCCAGGCAGGCCGAACAGACATATGGCGGTTTTTCATAGCGGGTACAAAAGTCTTCCTGGAAACGGTCACATCCACTAATGCATTCTCCGCAAGCACCACCACAGTCCTGTTTCCCTTTATGGCATCCGTACCGGTATCGGCCTGGTGTATATTGATGACAGGCATCTGGAAACTGGCACTCATTCCGGTGAATACAGTTGTTGCCTTTTGAGTTGTGAACCGGAATACGGCGCGCTTTCACTTCCCGACTGACCGTGGTTCGATCAGAATCAATGCGCCGTGCAATAGTAGTAAAGTTTTCGCCAACTTTGAGACCCATTTGGATCTCAAGGCGATCATCAAGAGTTAAATGTTTATTCATGAGAGCCTCCTTTCGGAAAGCAGGGCAAAAATATCATAAAGGAAAGACTGGGCTCTGCCCAGACCTGCCCTCGCCGGGAGGCAGGAAAGTAGCATTGGGCTGCTTTCGCATAACAGGGTGCTCCGTGTCACTTCATCAAGGGCTGCCCAGGCGCATGCGCCCAGCGTACTGTCCCTTGACTCCGTTCCCGCTCCTTTGGCGGAAACAAAAAATCCATGAAGTCTTAACTGCACTTCATGGATATAAAACGTTGTAATTTTAACCGCACGATATTAACGTGCATTTAAATTTTCAAATGACCAAACGGATGCCGTCTTTGGCATCCACTCTTTGTCTCTATATACAGTGATCCTATAGTGTTCCCAATATGTAATTGATAAACTGCTGTGCTGTTCTACCGGAGATACCACCGTGGCTGAGTTCCCATTTATTCGCCTCTGCCCGCAATGTCTCGTCACTCATTTGCTC
>CAVITM010000318.1:0-2372 GCA_963645455.1 Moraxellaceae bacterium
TGTAAATTGCAATAACAAGTTGCACATTGATAACTGAATAATCCATAGAGCATAAGAGTGACCATCGGGGAGGATGCCATGCATCCTCTTGGTTACCTATCAGCACAGCACGAGCAGGCTGTCAAGGCCGCTGAAAGCGCCTCGCAAGAGGTTGCCTTGATGGACTGCGAGCCTGTGCTATGGGACCTGGCTGTTGCTCATGCTGCAGTGGCATATATCCTGTCCAGCTCTGCTTCAAAGAGCTCATCTGGAGTCTGGTAGCCCAAGATCTTCCGTGGAAGGCTGTTACACCATAGTTCTACACAGCTGATCTGTTCATCGGTGAAACTGTCGATTCGCTTACCCTTTGGTATGAATCTGCGTATGAGGCCGTTATGTCGTTCAACAGTCCCTTTCTCGTAGGATGTATAGGGATGAGCAAAATATACCAGCGTTTCACTGATATCTTCTAAGCTGGACAGACTACTGAACTCAGAACCGTTGTCTGTGGTGATCGTCTTGAAAACATCGTTCCAATGCTCACTGAAGCTAGAACGAAGTTCTGCAAAGGCATTCATCACACTGCCGGGATCTTTGCCGGGAATGCGCATCATCCAGAATTCTCTGGTCATCCGTTCGACCATTGTCAAGATAACATCATCACCACCTGATTTTGAGCCAATGACGAGGTCGCATTCCCAGTGACCGAATTCTTTGCGGTCCAGAACTTCAGCAGGCCGTTCCTCAATGCTTCGTCCGAGGATGCGCTTGTTTTTACGGATCACAGATTTTCTACGGCTCCTTCGCAGCTTCTCAGGCAGATCGATGTTCTTGATGCCTAGGAGTCCCAGATCAATGTAGTTGTACAGCGTCTTGGTACAGACAATCTGATCTCGGGAGAAACCACCATCTAACAACGCACGGCCTGCACAGACATCCAGAGACCAGTTGTCTTCAGTGAAGTGTTTGACCACATAGGCAAAGAACTCAGCCTTTAAGAGATAGTCATAGTGGCGGCAACAGTTCATCCGATTCTTCTCGTACTCTGCTTGGCCGGCTTTTGCCTTGTATCGATGGACATTCCCAGTGTACAGGGTGACAGTCCCACGCTTGATCTCGTTACGGACAGTATTTGGAGCGCAGCCGATCTCAGCCGCAATGCGTCCAGCTTTCCAGCCGTCCTTGAGGCGGGTCTGTATCAAAACTCGCTCTTCAAATGTAAGATGTTGTCCCTTTTTATGCTCTGTTGTGGTATAATGTACTTGATCCATAGCGGATGCTCCTTTTGGATGTTGGTTTGGTCACTTACATTCTACTCGGAATTTTCCGCTATGGATTATTTTATTTCAATATGTTCAACTTGATTATACAATCAGCCGAAAATTTTAAGTATGAATTTATTGGTGCTTTTTATAATTACATAGTATAATGATGAAAAAATTTTTTTAATTCCGTTTTGGGTCAAATTTTTAGCTTTTATTGTAGTTATAGATGATTAAAAAGTTGACAAATCACATATAGTATTATATAATGTTATGACTAATAAGAATACCCACCCTTATTAAGAGCGGCTGAGGGACAGGCCCTGTGAAGCCCGGCAACCTGAGAAATCAAGGTGCTAATTCCTACGGCGAAAGCCGAAAGATAAGGTTTTTTCACCCGCTGAGGAAACCTTGGCGGGTTAATTTTATGCGGAGAAAGGCAAAAAATGGCAAATTATGTCTTTACTTCAGAGTCCGTTACAGGCGGACATCCCGACAAAATCTGTGACCAAATTTCAGATGCGATTCTTGATGCAATTCTTGCTCAAGACCCCAATGGCAGAGTAGCCTGCGAAACCTGCACCACAACAGGTATGGTTATGATTATGGGCGAAATTACCACAACTGCAAATGTTGATATTCCCGCTATCGCAAGAAAAGTTATTTGCGATATAGGCTATGACAGCTCGGAAAAAGGCTTTGATGGCAACACTTGCGCAATTCTAACATCCATAGATAAGCAAAGCCCAGATATAGCAATGGGCGTTGACCGTTTAGGCGCCGGAGACCAAGGCATGATGTTCGGTTACGCTTGTGATGAAACAGAGGAATATATGCCCCTTGCAATATCCCTTGCACATAAACTTACCGCAAAACTCACTTTGGTACGTGCAAATGGTACTTTACCTTATTTAAGACCTGACGGAAAAACACAGGTTACCGTTGAGTACGCAGAAGACGGCACTCCGGTTAGAGTTGATACAGTTGTTGTTTCTTCTCAGCATTCAGAGGATGTTACTCTTGAACAAATCAGAGAAGATATTATTGAAAAGGTTGTTAAAACCACAGTTCCCGCAAATCTTCTTGATGAGAATACAAAATATTATGTAAACCCCACAGGCAGATTTGTAG
>CAVITM010000319.1:0-2352 GCA_963645455.1 Moraxellaceae bacterium
CCTTAATCGTTCTTTTTTGCGGACTTCAGACGGCTCGCTGCGAAAAAAGCGCTCGCCTCTTCAAGAAAATCATTTGTCTCTTTAAGACGCCTGTTTTCTTTTGTAAGATCTCTGACCTGCTTACGAAGCTGGATAACTTCTTCAGATAAGGTCATGGCACTCTGCGGAGTTTGCATCCCAGGTCCAGCATCTATGCTTCCATTTCTGCTAGATTTCACCCAGGTGTTCAAGGTACTTGAAGCTATGCCAAGCTCCCTGGCTGCTTTATTAGTGCCGATTTCCTTAGCAAGCTTAATTGCCTGGATTTTATATTCTTTATCGTAGTGACGTTGATTTCGTGCCATAGAGCACCTCCTTATTCTCATACATTATATATCAAATGTACGAGAAAAAGATGTCAACTTTATTTATACAGCATCATCTCAAAACTTAGAGTAAAATTTTAATTGGCAAAAAAATAAGGAAGAGGCCGAAACCTCTTCCAAATCATACAGACAATCTTTAGTATTTAGTTGTCAAAAAGAAATATTAAGGAGCTGTATGATGGATTTAATGGTAGACGAAAAAGACGTAACTTTCAAGGAGATTGAAAAAGAAATTTTTAAATTGGTCTGTGAAGCAGGCAGAGAACTTACAAAAGACATCCTTGAAAGGTATGACCAGCATCTTCATACAACCAGAAACAAGTCGGAATTACGGGATAAAGGGTGCCGCAGATCAACAATCAAGACAGTTTATGGGGAAGTGTCATATGATCGACATGTTTACCAGACCTGTGATGAGTACGGAATCAAACGCTGCATATATCTTCTTGATGAAAACTTAAGCATTAATAGAATCGGGCTTATTTCCGAAAACTATGTTGAGCTTCTGATATCATCCATAACCGAAACATCATATCGGAATTGTGCGGAAAAAGTAAGCGAAGCAACGGGTCTTTCCATCAGCCATACAGGAGTATGGAACGTAATCCAGACTCTTGGTGAAAAGCTTGAAGATGATGAGAAGGAACTTATTGAAGCGGATAAAAATAAGAAGATTAAGGGAAGCAGGGAAGTTCCGGTATTGTTTGAAGAAGCAGATGGTGTATGGTTAAATCTTCAGGGAAAAGACCGTAAGCAGAGAAGATATCCCAAAGCAGAAATGAAAGCCGCCATAGCATATGATGGATGGGTTGATAAAGGATCCGGAAGATATAGCTTAGATGGAAAGGTTGTAACAGCTGGATTTAGCAAGGCAGCTGATTTTCAAAGATTGCGTGAGGCTATGATAGCATCCGAGTATGATCTTGATGAGGTGCAGATCCGATTTTTAAATGGAGATGGTGCGCCCTGGATAAAAAAGACAAGAAATAAAGAGACTATATTTCAGTTAGATCCGTTTCACAGGAACAAAGCGATTCGAGAAAACATTTCTCATAGGAAAGCAATACAGGATGTAATGGAACTTCTTGAAAAAGAAAAGATTGAAGAAATGTTTGAGTATCTGACGATCTATAAGGACAGTCTTACAGATGATGTCGAGATTGAAAAAGCAGAGAATCTGATTCGATATTTAAGTGGAAATAAAGAAGGATTACTTTCCTACAAAAAGCGAGGACTTGATATACCGGAATGTCCGAAAGGACTCGTATATAAAAACATGGGAACCATGGAAAATCATATCTGGAGTATTATCGCTCGCAGGATGAAACATAACCATACCAGTTGGAGCATAAAAGGCGGAAATCATCTTGCAAAGATACTAGCCAAGAAATGTTCCGGCAAACTGTATGAAGTTACGGAAAAACTCAGAATCCCGATATTTGAAGAAAAAATATTGGAAGAGATAAAAGGCGATATCCTACATGCTGCGAAGATTAAGGAAAGGATCGGTTGTGGATATGCCTACCCTGTAACAGGACATGTAGTTGGACTGGATGTAGAAACAAGAGGCGATCGTAAAAAACTTATTTCCATGGCGGGATTCTAAAAAGGGTGATGATATGCCGCAAAAGACAATAGCGAGGCTTTCGTAGGGAGTTGCGCTCTAGCAACGAAGGCGGGCGCATGTCTGAGCCCGAAGGGCGAGTTTGCGCAGGAGCCTGAGTGAATAAGCGAGTGCAGCGAGTAGAAAACGCAGCGTGTCTTGGTGGCATATCTCACCCATGCAATGCGAAAGTTAGTCTGTATGAAAGATTTGCCAACGATTACTTGACAGTAACCTTGGCGAATAAAATTCTGATAAAAGCTTTGAAATTTCGCTTTCTTTGAGTATAATGTAAGTGACTTTCCTGTCATAAGGAAACAATTTCTAAACGGTTTCTATAAAACTGAAAGAGCTTCTTTCTTTCGGTATTTCCAAACATGTAAC
>CAVITM010000320.1:0-2337 GCA_963645455.1 Moraxellaceae bacterium
ATACGTGTTGCTCCTCATAACACTATCTTAATACGAACAGGCAGGAATTGTATGAAAAAAGTGATCAGAAGACCGGATTATCCCATCGTCAAGACGCGTAAGGGCAAACTCCATGGATATCAGGAGGATGATGTATTCCATTTTTATGGAATCGAATATGGCACGGCAGAGCGCTTTCAGCTTCCGAAACCTATGAAAAAGCACACCGGTATCAAGGATGCAAAGTCCTATGGCTATGTGGCTCCCCTGATGCCTGAAAATGTGAGCCCGGAAAATGCCTTTGAGATGCCTCACGTGTACTGGCCTGAGAATGAGCAGTGTCTCTATCTCAATATCTGGACGAAACATTTGGATGAAAAGGCCAGGAGACCCGTGATGGTATGGCTGCATGGCGGCGGCTTCGCCACAGGTTCATCCATAGAGATTCCTGCATATAACGGACACAATCTCAGCGATTACGGAGATGTGGTGGTGGTCAATCTCAACCACCGGCTGAATTGCCTGGGCTTTCTGGATTTGAGTGCCTTTGGAGAAAAGTACAAATATTCCGGCTGTGTGGGGATGGCGGATATCGTCCTTGCCCTAAAGTGGGTGCAGGAAAATATTGCTTATTTCGGCGGTGATCCGGACAATGTGACGGTGGCAGGTCAGTCTGGCGGCGGAGGCAAGGCCACCATACTGATGCAGATGCCGGTGGCAGACGGACTCTATCATAAAATCATCAGCGAAAGCGGTGCTTTGCGAAACAGACCTGATATGGCCCTGGCAGATGAGAAAAAACGCTGGCAGACCTTGGGCTGCAAAACAGTGGAGATGCTGGGATTGAACCAGGACACCATCGATGCGATTGATACAGTGGATTATGAAACTTTGGCCCGGGCGGCCATGGCAGCAGGCGAGGCATTGCACATGCCGCCGGGAATGATGCTCTTTGAGCCGTCGCCGGTGGAGGGATTGTTTGATGGTCTGTATTCTACCGTGGGCTTTCGGAAAGAGACAAAGGATATTCCTGTTCTGGCAGGCACTGTATTGGGCGAATTTTCCTTTATGCATCCGTTTGGTGACAAAACCCAGTACAATGAAGTAGACAAATATGGGATCTTAGAGCAGACCTATAAGAACAGTACCATGCGTATCGTGAAGCAGTTCCGCAATGTCTATCCAAAGCTGGATATTTTATATGCTCTCAGCGTGGATACCCTGTTTCGCCCGTGTACGTTGGACTTTTTAGACAGGAGATGTAGTTTTACCGATGCACCCTGCTACAATTATGTATTCAGTTCCATTGCGCCTTTGATGGGTGGCATGGCACCTTGGCATTGTACAGAGATTCCCTTTGTATTTCGTAATGTAGACATGGAGCCGGCCAACTGCACCAGAGAGCATGCGGACGTCTTGCAGGATTCTGTCAGTGAGGCATGGCTTGCTTTTATGAAGACAGGATCTCCATCAACAGAGAGGCTGCCATGGACAGCGTATCAGCCCCAAAATCATGCCCGAATGGTTTTTGATGAGACCTGCGGCATGGATGATTCTGATGACAGTAAGCTTCTTCGCATGACGGGAGAATACCAGCACTAAATCTTATTGAGGCAAGGTCAAAATACGACATGTTTTTTTGACCTTGTTTTTTTATTTTATATTTCTTTTGATAAAAAAAGAACTTTTATTCAGGAAATATCTAAAAAAATAATGGACGAAAATAGATCATGACTGTTAAACTCTTTCTTAAGAACTTTCAATTGGTTAAGAAAAGATGGATTGCCTTAAACCAACCGGGATGATTGGGAGGGAAAATCATGAGTCAGGATACGAGACGTGAAAAAATCAAGCTGGAGATTTTAAGTTCCGTGGATGACATGGAGCATTTTCACCAGGATATAGAGGTGATCTATGTTCTGGAGGGTTTGCTTACTGTGGTGGTGGGAGATACCAGGACTCAGATGAAGGAAGAGGACATACTTGTCATCAATGCCAACAAAAGGCATATCATCAGTGGCTCTGACAATGTGCTCTACGTGAAGTGTCTCATCAATTACAATCTGGTCAGTGAGATGTATCAGAGCATTGATATTATTTTCTGGTGCGATTCCACAAGGAGCCAAAGTGAGCGATTTGATGAACTTCGGAGTGATTTGAGAAAAATGCTGGATGAACACCTGAGAAATCATGGTGCAGTGTCAAGCTTTGGCCATGTGGCGCTGTGCTATAAGTTTCTGGATAACCTGACCAGGTATTTCCTTGTACAGGCTGCCGATCGGGACAATGACAGCGATGAAGCGCGCTTTGAGGAGCGCATTTCCCAGATCAACAACTACATTCGGGCCAACTATAATC
>CAVITM010000321.1:0-2310 GCA_963645455.1 Moraxellaceae bacterium
CATTAAAATTGCTTCTGCCATTTCCATAGTGACAGCACCTCCCGTCATTTTCGCAATTCCTCTGAATGGAATATTGTAGATAAATAGCAGATTTAAGTTTGGTTGCCCCTTTTTCTCACTTTGCGCTTTTAGAAAAGTAATGATTTGACATACCAGACGGGCCACTCTGCTTTTCGCGTAACACATCTGACAAACTGCATCATTTATATCAAGTGGTTCACTTGTTTTCCACTTACTATCAGGAATTGGATGTCCCAACAAAGCAGAAAATTCTTCGTCACCTACCTGTTGTACCTGTGCATTCTCATAGCACTGTAATCCTACTCTACGATAAGGATCCGGCGCATATGTTCCCGAACGCTTTATTATCCCTGACAGACGAATATCCTGTACATTTGCGCCAATCTGAATACGGTAGCTGCCTCCTTCTTCCTCCCATTTCCCGGTTTCTACATTAAAATACCGAAATGTTTTGTCATCAAAAGGAATCGAAATTGTTGAACTTTCTCCGGGGCGCAAAAAAACTTTTTGAAACCCTTTCAATTCCCTTTCTGCCCGAAAGACAGAACCCTCTTCCAGTGAAATATACATTTGAACAACCTCTGCACCTGCTACTTTCCCTCTGTTTGATATTCTTACTTCAACCCGATCTTCTTTCAATTCCATTTCATCAAAAGAAAAATCTGTATAGCTTAATCCATAACCAAAAGGAAACCGTACCGGAATTTTCGCAGTTTCATAATAACGATATCCCGTATAAATTCCCTCTCGATATTCTGATGTTTTCTCTTTTCCCGGAAAATAGGAATAACAAGGTGTATCCTCAAGCTTCAGAGGATATGTTTCTGCAAGTCGGCCAGATGGACATATCCGTCCTAAGAGCACATCCACAATAGCTTCGGCTCCTGCCTGACCTGGCAGATATCCATGTACAAGACCCTTTATCTTTGAAATCCAAGGCATTTCTATCGGACTTCCCGCAGCCAATACCACTACAATATTCGTGTTAACTTCTGCTATTTCTTCCAAAAGTTCAATTTGATTTGAAGCAATCCTCATATGCTGCCGATCCTGTCCTTCAGATTCACTGTTTTCATCCAGACCCATATACAAAACCACGGTATCTGCTTCTTTTGCCAGTAATAATGCCTGCTCTTTTAATGCCTGATTTTTCTGTCCGTTTCTCATAAACCCGGAACAAGCTCCGGCAAGACAAATCCCGGATTTTTCCCAGATTTGTATCGGCTCATCCAGCTTTGTACAGTTTACTATACTGGACCCGGCTCCCTGATAACGAGCATGAAATGCAAAATCTCCGATAACTGCTATCTTCTGCTTCATATTTAATGGCAAAATATTTTCATCATTTTTTAAAAGAACAATACATTCCTCCGCTGCCTCTTTTGCCATCCTATGATGTTTTTCCAAATCAAGCTTTTGATCCTGTTTTTTTCTACCACTTGTCAGACGTAATATAACATCCAACAGTTCGTCTACTCTCTGATTCAGTAGTTCCTCTGTCAGTTTTCCTTCTGCAATCGCTTTTCGTAATATCCTCCTTCCATCATTTCCTGTTGTAGGCATCTCCAAATTGCTTCCCGCTTTCACTCCTGCAGCATGATCATTACTTGCTCCCCAGTCTGATACAACAAAGCCCTGAAATCCCCATTCATTCCTCAGAATATTCTGAAGCAGATATGAATTTTCATTTGCATATACTCCGTTTATTTTATTGTAAGAAGACATGATACAATCCGGTTTTCCTTCTTTTACTGCAATTTCAAAACCTGTCATATATATTTCTCGAAACGTCCGCTCATCCAACACGGAATCATTGGACATTCGTCGAAGTTCCTGGCTATTTACTGCAAAATGTTTCGGACAAGCTGCAACTCCTTCTGACTGGATCCCCCTAATATACCCTGCTGCCATTTTGCCGGAAAGATACGGATCTTCGCTGAAATATTCAAAATTTCGCCCCCCTAATGGGCTTCTCTTTATATTCAGTCCCGGTCCCAGCAAAACATCTACTCCCTGCATCGCCGCTTCTTTTCCAAGATATCTTCCTACTCTTTCCCCTAATTCCGGGTTCCAAGTATTAGCCATAGATGCCGCTGTCGGGAAACACGTAGCCGGAAAACTGGCATTTAATCCTAAATGGTCTGCCTCTCCTGCCTGTTTGCGAATACCATGAGGACCATCTGAAAGTGTGATTGACGGAATACCCATATGCTCTATCGACACTGTATCCCAGAATCCCCTTCCAGACATCAAAGCCGTTTTTTCGTCCAAAGTCATCTGATTTATGAT
>CAVITM010000322.1:0-2296 GCA_963645455.1 Moraxellaceae bacterium
CTGGTAGAAGGCGTCACCGGCCATGTTGTCGTTCTTGATCTTACCGGCACTGCCTTGGTAGTTCACATTATAAGGTGGGTCCGTCACCACGAGGTTTGCCTTTTTGCCAGCCATAAGCAGGTCAAAGGTGTCTGCTTTGGTGCTGTCGCTACAGACGAGACGGTGCCTGCCGAGGGTCCACACATCACCGGCATGGGTGATGACAGGCTGTTTTAGCTCAGTATCTACGTCAAAGTCGTCATCGTGGATTTTATCCTTGGTGCTTTCCTTAAACAGGTCATCAATTTCTGCGGGATCAAAACCGGTGAGAGAAACATCAAAGTCGGTGCCTTGCAGGTCTGCAATCAAAAGTCCAAGCTTATCCTTATCCCATTCACCGGAAATCTTGTTCAGGGCGATGTTGAGTGCTTTTTCCTTTTCCTCGGAAAGCTCAACTACCACGCATTCCACTTCGGTGATGCCCATATCCATGAGCACCTTCAGACGCTGATGGCCGCCAACAACACGGCCAGTGGTCTTGTTCCAAATGACTGGCTCCACATAACCGAACTGTTCAATGGAGCGCTTCAGCTTTTCATATTCCGGGTCACCGGGCTTCAGGTCCTTGCGGGGATTGTATTCCGCAGGCAGAAGCTCGGTGACATTTTTCTTTTCTATATTCATACGAGCCCCCATTCTGCGAACTTCTCAAATCCGCCTATTTTCGTGATAAACTGACGAGCAGTTTCCACAATGTCCTGATACGGGATGCCGTTAATGCTCTCATCGCCTATGGAGCAAGAGAAGCTCACCGGGCAGCCGTATTCCTGCGCTTTCAGCCAAGCGTAGATGTTGACGCTAACGTCTGCTTTGGAGAGGTCCTTGCCGTGAAGACCGCCGCCGGTTACGCCATCGCCCATATCCGAGCCGAGCTTGCGATTGGTAGCACCGGTATCCACATCTGTGCCGCCGGTCCAGTCGCCCAGCGGATTGACAATTGCTTCTGAAAACTGCGCTTTGATATGCTGTGTATCCGCATTGCTCTGGCAAATCGTCAGTTTCTCGTCTAAGACGAATTTACCGTCATACGGATAAGCAAGGTACATAGCTCTTGCCAAATGGGAGAGGGTGCGTTGCTCAGCGGTGACAGGTGTTCCTTTGAAAATGCCGTTGTCGCCGCAGCGGATGCCACTTTCCTGATTTTTCGCAAGGTGGCTGTCCTGAGCAACCTCATGATAGTCCAGAACTACATTTTCACCGGCAATGCGCTTGACAGCGCTTTCAATATCCGTCACTGGTATATGTGTAGAGGTCTCAGCAATCACATGGCATATGCCATGGCCGATAAGCACCTCAACAGCGATTTTCGGATTGCTTTCCAGCCCATAGGCAAGGTCGACGATAGCACCTGCAATACGGTCCGCAATTTTATCCGGATGCGAGGGATTTACTTTTTCAAACATAATCTTTATCCTTTCCGAGCTTGTAATAGTCGTTCCATCAGATTGTCCTGCGGAGAAGTGCCGCCATACTCGACGGAGCAGTTTTCACGGACGATCTGATTGATTTGATACCAGATCTGATTGACCTGTTTCATATAATCCCGGCTCATGGAAACATACGGACTTGCGATGGCGTTTCCTGTCGTCGGGTGACGGGCGAGGTAGCCGGTGTCGGAGATGAATACCTCCACAGCAATCCACCGGGCCACGCTCATGGCATACTGCTCAATAAGCTGCGGAATGACCAGCTTTTCGCATCCGCGCTCCCGGAGCCAGTTCCAAGTTTCCTTGTAGATCTCCTCAGCGCAGAGTTTTTCGCCGCCCTTCTGGGCCTGCTTCATGTAATCCTTCACCGGCGGCATTTCTGCGCCGACCAGTTCGTTAGGTGCCTCCAGCACCAGAGCACCGGCAGCCTTGCCTTCACTGATTTTGTCCGCGAGGGCTTTCTTCTTCGGTCCGGTACCGGGCCGTGGACCGCCTCGCATGGTTCCGTCTTTTGCCACGCTACCACCTCCTGTAAATGTCAGGGGTTAATACCCCGTTTGAATAGCAATTTTTGCGTAAATGACCCCGGGCCGTTGCCCGGTTGAAAGGCTTGCAGAGATTTTGACCGCCCTACGGGTCACCGGTCGCCAAGCTCGTGATGGATTTTGTTGTGACAGCTCTGGCAGAGACTCATCAGGTTGTCTCTTGCGTGAGTGCCACCCTTGCTGATGGGAATAATATGATGAACTTCCTCTACAGGAGTTAGCCTGCCTTCATTGAGACACATCTCACAAAGAGGGTGCGCTGCAGCATAGCTGTCGCGGATACGC
>CAVITM010000323.1:0-2288 GCA_963645455.1 Moraxellaceae bacterium
CCGGGACGCCGTGCGCAGACGAAGTCCTATATGTGGTTGTTCCGCAGCGGAGAAGATGGCGGCTCACCCATTATTATTTATAAGTATTCCGAAACCCGGGCAGGTGACAATGCAGTCAGCTTCTTACAGGGGTTCAAAGGATACCTGATGTGCGATGGATACAGCGGATACAATAAAGTACCTGATGCCAGACGTACAGCCTGCTGGGCGCATGTTAGAAGATATCTGACAGATGCTATTCCGAAAGGAAAAGCACTGGATTACAGCCAGCCATCCGTTCAGGGAATGATGTATATCAATCAACTCTTTCATCTGGAAGATGTGATCAAAGCGAAGTCTGCTTCCTTCGATGCTATCAAAAAGGCTCGTCTTGAAAAAGAAAAGCCGATAGTAGAAGGCTTTTTGTCGTGGCTGAATATCCAGCACCCGGTTAGAGGAAGCAGAATGGACCGAGCAGTTACTTATATTCAGAATCGACGGTCTGATCTGATGACCTATCTGGAAGATGGTCGTTGCAGTTTCTCCAATAATCTCAGCGAGAATGCTATCCGTCCGTTTACTGTTGGCCGCAAAAACTGGTTGTTTTGCGATACCCCCAATGGTGCTCAAGCCAGTGCCATCGTATATACGATGGTAGAAATGGCAAAAGCGAATGGAGTAAATGTCTATCACTATCTGACCTATCTGCTCGAGAAACGGCCAAATGAAGACAGCACTGACGAAGAACTGGAGACAATGGCACCATGGAACAAAGATGTCAAAGCAGAAATCGAACGTCGTGCATCAGACGCTAATCAATAATCAAATAGGAATTATCACAAACTCCGGCTTAAAAATCGCCGGAGATTTTTACTGGTGACGCCTGAAATTTAAGCACTTACGTAATGACGTCATTGGACTGTTAGTCCAATAAAAATAACCTCATCAGATCTACATCCAACAAGGTTATTTTCCTATTTCGTCCTGACACTCACTCTTTTCTCAGAAAAGGCAATTTACAAACATACTGATCTTTATAATTTTCAAAATATCTACCAAATATACCTCCTCATATAATCAAGTGTTTTTTATTGAAAATTCAAGGTTTCTCAACCTTTCATATCTCAGCGAATAAGCCACAGCTATGAGCATTTCGATGTATCAGGTACTGAAATAGCGGTTGAATGGTATACGAAATAAAACGTCATTGATTTTCGCTTTACTGGCCTTGTGTATACCCTTCCCTCTATGGCAGCTAACCTCCTATATCCACCAGGATCATCTCTGTCTCCAGAGGTCCTAACTTCCTTCGTCCTGCCTGCCCATAACCAGGGTGTCAGCTATGCTCCCTAACGAGGTCATGCCCCATGGTGTCTATTTCTGCCGACTACTGGCTCATTCTTTGTATTATTGATTACTGACCTGCTTCCTGTTCCAGCACTGTGTTCAGTGGACGTTATCTGTTACATTCTGCTTGATTCAGTGGCTGCCCAGATGACAGCCTCCACTATTGTTACTTTTTTGTTTATAGATAAGCTACCGGTCTTCTGATGTCACCAACCATCTTCTTTGGATCATAATCCACTCCTTTTGTCAGTATCACATAAAAGACTCGTATCAGCTTGGCTGCAACCGCCATGAGTGACTGCATCTTCTTTAACGGATTCAGCCTTCTGGTTGTGTAGTAATTATGGAGTTCTCTAAACTCCGGATTCTTCGCGACAAGCGACATTGCAACCTCAAAGAGCAGATATCTGAGTCTCTTTCGACCTCGTCTGCTTATTGTTGTCTCTCCCTTGTGCTTTCCGGAACTATTCTCAACCAGTGCCAATCCTGCAAGTTTCTGCAGTTCTTTCGGGTTGCTGAAACGACTGATATCACCTACTTCTGCAAGGAACCCGGACACTGTCTTGATTCCCACACCTTTGATCTCTAACAGCTTTTCAGCCATCGGGATCTGTTTTACCAGTTCTTCAATCAGAACCATGACTTCCTGTAGACGCGTATTTCTGGATTCATAGTCCTCCAGAAGCATTCGGATTTCCATTCTTGCAGATACCGCTCCTTCTTTGCTTCCGACACTGTGCTCAGCAGCTTCTATCAGGGTTTTTGCCCTCGTTCTTCCAACTGCTCTTAACTTTGCATCCCGCCAGATTTGGTTTACTCCTTCGATACCCAACGTCAGGATATCTTCCGGAAGTGGTGCTGCTTTGAGGATTAGTATTCCACTCTTGGCATCCGGTTTTCCGTATACTGTCTTATATTCAGGAAAATATATATTGAACCAACGACTGATCCTGTTTTGAATT
>CAVITM010000324.1:0-2287 GCA_963645455.1 Moraxellaceae bacterium
GGATGGATAAGGCCCACAGGAAGCTGACCGGTATTCCAGCGCTTAATGCTGTCGGAGGTGTCCAACCGCGAGAATGGAACATGAAGCTTGTGGAGTCGTTCCTCAATGCGCTTCAGATCATGCTTGTACCAATAGGCCACCAGAACCGGTTTTCCTCCGGCTGCCTCGATAATATCCTCCAAGGCGTCCAGCTTCTGATCATGTACTGTAATGACCTCCCCGTTATCGTCATAAATGGCGCCGTTGGCCATCTGGCAGAGCTTGTTTGACAGGGATGCGGCATTAGCAGCAGTAATGTCTCCGTCGGGCAACTGCAGCACAAGCTCCTGCTTAAATTTCTCATACCGGCCGGCTTCCTTTGCGGAAAGATGCACTGTGTACTCAGAAGATACCAGCTCCGGCATCGGCAGGTAGTCGGTGGATTTCATGCTGATGGTGATATCTCCGATCTGCTTGTAGATGGCCTGCTCCGCGCCGGGCAGAGGCTTATAGCTGAAGATGACCTGTCCGTTACGCTTGTCGGGCTGAAAGTAGTTATTCCGGTAGGCTGTAATAAACCGGCCGAGGCGCTGGCCCATATCCAAGACACGGAACTCGGCCCATAAATCCATAAGGCCGTTGCTGCTGGGTGTGCCGGTAAGACCGATGATACGGGAGACCTTGGGCCGTACCTTCATCAGTGCTCGAAAACGCTTTGCCTGGTGATTCTTGAAGCTGGAAAGCTCGTCTACCACAATGGCGTCATAGTCAAATGGCAGCTTGCTTGCTTCCACCAGCCACTGGACGTTTTCACGGTTGATCACATAAATGTCCGCAGGTGCCAAGAGAGCCGCTTTCCGTTCTGCTTCGTTGCCCACAGCCACAGAAACAATCAGATTGGAAAGATGGTCCCACTTTTCGATTTCTGCAGGCCATGTATCGCGAGCCACGCGCAGAGGTGCAATAACCAGCACATTGCGAATTTCAAAGCTGTCGAACAGCAGATTGTTCAGCGCCGTCAGAGTGATGCTCGTTTTGCCAAGGCCCATGTCAAGCAAAACGGCGCAGACTGGATGGCTTTCGATGTACTCAGTGGCGTATCGCTGATAATCATGTGGATTGTATTTCATATAAAATTTCTCCTATCTGCGTCGGGTCATCCAACACATAAACCTGAAAGCCCAGAGCCCGCAGTAGCCGATGTCTTGCCAGCTGGAGCGGGCGCGGCTTTTCTCCCGGAGCCTTGACCTCAACAAAGGCCATTCTGCCCTTCGGGAGAAGTACGATACGGTCCGGCATGCCATCAAGGCCGGGACTCACAAACTTAGGTGCAATGCCACCGGCGCTTTTTACCGTCCGCACGAGTTTGCTTTCGATGGTTTTTTCTCTCATATTCGTAGTCCTCATCAGGGTTTTTAATCGGATGTGCAAGGTGTATCAATGGTCTTTACTAAACTTTTCTATACAACTATTTTTTTAGTGCTAAGAGAGTTTTTATATAACACCTTGATACACCTTGTCATTAGATCCTTATTCCAGAAAATCTCCGTCATCCGCCTTCAGCGCTATGCCCTTAAAGAAGCGCTTCCGGTTTTGCACAATGCGTTCATAGCCCGCTGCCTCCAGCGCAAAGTAGAAGTCGGCGGTGTTACGGACATACTCATTTGTGTCAAGGCAGTAGTTACGATACGCCTGATACAAAGCCGAGGAGCTTTCCTTCAGCCCATCACCGATATCGCACTTGTCCTCGATAAAATGTCCGAACCAGTCATTCTGGGCACGGTACTCATCGATGGCCGTCTGCACGCATGCCGGTACGGGGATCTTGTAGTCCAGCGCGATGACCTTCTTGGCACCCTCGATAATCCACGCCAGAATGCTTTCACCTGCGTTGTTATAGAGATACTCGCTGTAATTCTTGATGTCGGAGCTGCCTTCAATCTTGGCATCAAAGGGAATGACAATCAGGCGGCGCCAGATACCGTCATCGGATGCGCTGACCTTCGGCAGGTGGTTTGTGTAGAGCACAAGAGTGTGGCAGGGCGTAAAGCTGAACGGGTCCTTGTATTTCTTCTCGGCAAACACATCATCAGTGGAGCAGAGCTGCTTTACCGTGGAGTCATTGAGACGGGCACCTTCCTGCATCTCAGCGGCGATCAGCAGACGCTTGCCCTTGACCTCGGCCATTTCCGGCTTGATGTTTCTGCGGCAGCCAACCGTCAAGGTATCGGCAGAAATGTTGCCGCTGTAAAGACCAAGCACACGAGAGATGGCATTCCAGAAGGTGGACTTACCGTTTCGGCCGCAT
>CAVITM010000325.1:0-2269 GCA_963645455.1 Moraxellaceae bacterium
GCTGTTCTTAAATCCTTGATTGCTTCATGCACGTACAAAATATCCCCCGCTTCCATACTTTCCTTTAAACAAATGCACCTCAGATGCAGGTCTATATCCGAAAGCTTTGCAATCAGGTTTTTATATCTGATGGAACCCGGTATTTGTTTCTTTTGTCCTGACAGAAGATAGCAGAAGTACTGGGAACGATTCATTCCCAGTTCATTTCTCAACATGTCAAATTTTGCTACTTCCTCTTCTGCCAAAGACAGATGTACTTTTTTTCTGATCATTCCGTCTCCCCTTCCTTCTGGTCCACTGGACCAAAAGTGGTCTTTAACATCCTACAAGCCACGCAGGCAGCATTTGCCGAATCATTTTTCAGGAGCAAATCCTTAAATGCCTGCAATTCCTCCACCGGAACCAATCTGAAATGACAAGGTTTCCCGCAATAGTTCGCCACTGCCTGCCAATCCCCACATAACAGTTCCTTTACAGTCTGCTTCTTGATACTTGCTTCACTGACAGATAATGCCTGCTTTAAAAAGGCACGGATCGCTCTGTGGTTTTGGTATTCCTTCGGCTGTTCCAAAAGCTGGATCACATAATTGGCATTCATGCCATAATCAGCAGCATAGGCAAGCAGCTCTTCCATCTCGTGGTCTCCATGGAAATACCACAAAGCATAGGTGGCAAGCTTCGTCTGGTTGTCCATCTCTCTGTTTGCAAGCAACAGTCGTATTGATTTTTGCCTCTCACCAGCTTGCCGGTCATCACCTTTGTGTTCTGATTCCTGCCTGCTCAGGAGGCTTTTAAATACCCTGCCTTCCTTAAACTGACTGCACACACGCCAGACAAAATTACGTATAGTAAGAATCTTCTCCGGTTCAACCTTCCTCTCATACAGGCTGTCAACTTCTGTCTCTTCTACCGATTTGGATACATAGGGGATGAAGTCGATATCCGCACCGGGACTATTCTCAAAGAAATCCTTTGCCAAAATCTCCGGCGGTTCAGATCCTACAGATGCAGGAATCAGGATCTTCTTATCCATATCTGCCAGGATGGCGGCACAGATCCCTTCCGACATTTTCTTTTGCAATTCCGCAATCTTTGCATCTTTTGCTGCCAATTCGTCTTTTAGCTTTTTGCGCGCGGCAAGTGCAGCGTTCTTGTCCTTTCGCATCGATTCAAAGCTCTGTGATTTTCCTGTGGTGACAGAGGGAATATCATCTTCCGGCTTCTTTTTCTTCTCAGAAATATCCGCCACAAGATTTAACCTGGCACAGACCTCCTCCAATTCCCCGGATAGGCCGTTTAAATCCAAGCTGACCGTTCCGTCTTCTGCCGAGATAAAAGGCATTTCCCCATCTTTTACCAGGGCTACACACTTACGGGCATTGGTATCGCTCCGCCCATTATTCTCCAGATACTTTTTTGTATCTGTTTCTGTGTGCTGTCCTTTGGATAGATATGAATACAGATCCGTATAAGTATCCAAAGAATGTAAAATCGTTTTCTTCGTACCCATGAATTCTTCCTCCCTTCGGGTAGGCTTCTAAATTACATTTGGGTCGAACTTCTCCTCATTACTAAAAAAAGGTCAAAAAAAGCAGGCATCTCTGCCTGCTAACTTTTCCGCCGCTATTTGGCGTGTTTATCTTTGCTACGACCTGGCGCATTCATTTTTATCCCGTAAAAAACGTCGTTTCCTTTTCTGCTTCGCCAATGCCTGGTTCCAGTAAAATCAATGTTTGCCACTCTTCGGGCATTTTGGTCTTTCTTTGGTGGGTCCTCCTATACAACAATTAACAGGATACGCCTAAAGTTACAAGCACTTTACGCAAAAATTCCCGTGCTCCTATGTCGCCCGCTTTAGGGGATCCTGCCTTCTTACCGCCCGTTACACAAGTGCGATTACATGCGCATGTCTGCCCATGAAAAATACACGCGTATCGTCAGCGTCATTAAACTCATCTTCAGGGATGACCGGGATAGACTCTTCCCTGCCAAACACCGAGCACACCAGCTTCTCCAGTGTCGGAACAGGTGCATCACTTGTAAAGGAATGGAAACGCAGGTACTTCCCCGTATCCTCGAAAGGAATCTGCTCTTTTTCCATCGCCTGGCTGAGTTTCTCAAAACCGCCCTGCAATGTCAGATACTTCATAAACACTTCCTCCGTCAGTCTTGGACAACGCTCATGAATCAGTGCATCCCACTTACTCATGCGTCCTCACCAGCCTTCTCAAATCCGGCTGCGTCAAGCATCTTCGGTACTTCCTCAATG
>CAVITM010000326.1:0-2258 GCA_963645455.1 Moraxellaceae bacterium
GTCTGCAAATGCCCGGGCGGAATCCATGGATGGTGCAGCGGCCTTCTTTATTTAAGAAGGAACAGGCTTCTCCGTCTCCTGCCATCTTAAGGTTCGGGAGAATCAGACAGTCCACAATGTTTAATTCAATCTTATCCACCATGAGTCCGTTAAAATCGGTCTGTAATCCACAACATAAACGGTAGATATCCAAAGGGTCCAGCACAATCGACTCGCCCATACCGCAGCAGCATGCAGAACAGCCCTGGCAGCCGCCGCAGTCTGCTTTTACCATGTCGTTGGCCGTATATAATTTTCCATCTGACACTTCCTTCATGTCAATATTTCGTTCCATAGTTATATCCCGTCTTTCCGTAAAAGACACCAATGAGTCATGAAACAAATTGGCATTTTCACTTTTTTTATTTTCTATATCTATCTTCCTTCTGATACAATTCTTTTATAAGACTGACACACTACAGAACACGTGGAGGTGAGTGGCGGGGCTGTATAGCGGCGACCTCGCATAGTTATTTGTTGTCGGTCATCCGTTAAGGCATCAATGATTGGCGCATAACGTAGCCCGTAAACTTATCTCTTCCGAAGTCGACTCGATCTCGCCGGATGACCAGTCACTGTCAGTTTTATAACTATATAATCAGGAGGTAGTTACTTGTCTTTTAAAATCATCAAAAATAACTGCTGCGGACTTGATGTCCACAAAACTTGGATCTACGCCTGTATTGGTATCACTGATTCCAACAATCGTACTGAGTATAAGCAGGCTCGCTTTTCTTCCTTTACAAAAGGTTTGATTGAGCTGTGTGACTGGCTTGCAAAGTACAACTGTAAAGATGTTTGCATGGAATCAACTGGTAAGTACTGGATCCCTGTTTTCAATCTCTTAGAGCAACACAGTCTCTGGGTTACCCTATCTCATCCCAAATACACAAAGCCGATGAAAGGAAATAAAACCGACCGTAAAGATGCCAAATGGATCTGTGATCTCTACATGTGTGGCATGGTTAAGCCTTCCTTTATTCCGCCTGCTGACATCCGGGAGCTTCGTGATCTTGTGAGATACCGTTTCAAACTCACTTGTATGATTGTCAGTGAGAAGAATCGTGCGCAAAATTGTCTTACTGTATCTAATTTAAAACTTGACGATGTCTTTTCAGATGTATTTGGTAAATCTTCTCGTTCTATTACAGAACAGATTTTGCAACACCCTGGGGAAACATTTGATGTAACACCTTTTGTTGATTACAGATGTAAAACTCCTATTGCGGAAATACAGGCTGCTATTAAAGGGGCCATCTCGAAAGAACAGGCTATAAAACTTAGACAGTGTCTTGATCACATTGATGAACTCGATAAGCACATTTCAGAAGTAGAACAGGAAATCCTTCGTCTCAGTGATAATTATGAGGCTGCTTTAAATTTAATAAGGACTGTTCCCGGATTCGATAAGAATCCTATGACTGCCATCCAAGTGCTTTCAGAGATTGGTAGTGATATGTCTGTCTTCCCCACAGCTAAACACCTTGTCTCTTGGGCTGGATGCTGTCCTCGTAACGATCAAAGCAATCAAAAAATCAAATCCACTCGGATTTCCCGTGCTGGTTCCTATTTTAAACCAGTTCTTGTACAAGTTGCAAATGCTTTAATCAAATCGAAGAAGCATCCTGAATTTACCACTCGCTATAAGCGTATCAAAGCTCGCCGTGGTCACAAGAAAGCCATCATTGCCATCTGCCGTATGATCCTGACCGCTATCTGGCACATACTCACAGATTTAAAGCCATATACTCCAGACGGTTTTCTTGAAGCACGTCCTGTGAATAAAGGAAAAATTTTAACTACTTCACAGGCACTTAATTTACTAAAGCAAAGAGGATATCTTATCAGTGATAAGCTTCCGGCTAATTCTTGATTAGGTGTTGCGTTTATATTCAATTTTCAAAACCAGCTATTTAGGTGGTTTTCTTGCTGTGTCCTTTATTTCGTGGCTGTTTTCTGCTTATTTGTTTCAAACTTATTCCTCTTATCTTGTTAATGTTACAGGCCGCAAGAGCCCTAACAAACAGAAGTGACAGGTTGTGAGCGGAACCGCTCGCGCTAAGTCCTCGATCCAGCGGTACTAACATTCGACCGTCGTCTTCGACTCGTTCTCATGAAGTACCGGGACTGCGGACGTTCCTTTCACAAGCTGTCACCTCTACTCGGCTCATTACTTGCGACCTGTATCCTTCTCTTGACTTCCAAACTCTGCATTACCC
>CAVITM010000327.1:0-2253 GCA_963645455.1 Moraxellaceae bacterium
CACTCTGCTCTGCATCCGGATTGGCCTGGGCAAATACCGGTGTTGCGCTTCCGCAGGCTACTAATGTTGATGCAAATAAGGCAACTACACCTGCCTGTAATCTTCTCTTAAACATGTTCTTCCATCTCCCTTCCACCGGAAACTGATCCGGCATAGACCTCATTTTGCTTCTGCTGGATCTTCTTCAGGGTCTCCAGCACATCCCCCTTGCCTGCCATTTCACGAACCGCCTTTGCGATCTCCTCATCACAAAGCTGACGCTCCTGGATCTGCAGGGTTTTCAAGTATTCCTGAAGCTCGCGGATGCGGGCCTCAGTCTTTTTAATGTCCTCACGGACTTTCTCAATCTTTCTGTTCACAATTATTTCCTCCACATTTACAGCCACTGGACACTTTTCTGCACAATGACTTTTAAAAATTTATCAATTAGGTAACCTTCCAAAGCAATAGAAATGCTGTTGCCAGTAGCTGGTCTCGATGGATGCATACTGGATCGGATTTCCGCAATGGATCATCATTCCGTTGCCCACATAGATGCCTACATGGGATGCACCTGCCGTATCATAGGTTCCCTGGAAGAAGATCAGATCTCCCGGTTTTGCCTGATCCGGCGATACATAAGTGCAGGTTGTCCTCAGGCCCTCGGCCGTCAGCCTTCCCACATTCCAGCCATTTCCGCAGTTATTGATGACCCAGGAAACAAATCCCGAGCAGTCAAAGCTGGTAGATGGCGAAGCGCCGCCCCATACATACGGATAGCCAAGATATTTCTCTGCCTCCGTGATCATATTTTTAAAACGGGCATCGCTTAGTGCCTCTGCCGGAATGGAATAAGACATGCCATCTGTCGTATAACCGGAAATGGTGGTCTTGTCCCAGAGATAATCCCTGTTGCCATAGGAAGTATTTAAAATGTTGTACCAGTTAATGGCATCGTCTTCGCTGAGCCTTGCCCTGGCAACCGCGTCGAATCCGCCATTTGTCATGGTGGTATTGAGCACTGTTACCGTTCTTGTTGTGGTAACTTCCACTTCCTGGGTACCGTTGTCATCTGCAAGATAAGCCTCCCAGGTTTGATGACCGTGGGCACTGGCCGCTGAATGGCTGTCGTAATACACATCAAAATCCACACCGTATCGGGCAAAATTTCCTGTATCCTCAACGGTATATTCCACACCGTTCATAATGACCTTGGTTCCCATTGGAACCGTGGGATTGCTGGCATCTACAGCAATGGTATGGCTAGCGGTAGGGTAAGCTCCCGAAGCTGTTGCCCCGCCTGCCCATCTGCCGCAGCAAATGGAACAGTTGCAATAGCCGCTTGTTACCACCTGTCCCAAGGACTCACCAACCTTCACCGTCTTGGTCTCGGTAATGGTCTCCGTGCCTCCGTCAATAGTGATTCCATACTGAGCTTTAAATAATGCCTTCAGCTCCTTTTGCACTTTGGCATCCGAAGCCTTGAAATTACCAAACTTTACAGTCAGGTAAGAGGCCAGCTGGTAAGGATTATGGGAAATCTCATCCACCTGATAGCGGTACTCGTCATAGCCCGGATAACGGCTTTCAATGTTATCGATCTGCCTCTGCAAAGCTTCTTCCATCTTGCAATAGGCTTCCTCTGCCGCTTTCAGCTCATCATCCGAAGCCAGGTAAGTGGACTGCATAACCGTCGTATTCACCCCGGTAAACATAGCTGCCATTGAATTGATACTGCCTGCCAGCATGACGACGAAAAGCAGGATCGCCAGCAAAACTGCAATGACACCTTTGTGATTTTTGATGATATTGACAGCTGTATTTTTGATGCGCTCCGCAAAGGTAAGTGTTCCCTCTGCCGCCTTTCCTCCGACTGCTTCTGCCTTTCTTTTTGAGCGAAAAATAGAGGCATACCTTTTATTTCTGGCATGCCTCCGGGCTTCTTTTACGCTATTCTTTTTTGCTGCTTCTCTGGCTGCATCTTTAGCAGACTTTCCTGCCGCTTCACTTTCCATGGCAGATTCAAAATGCAGTCTCGATGCTTTCGCCTCTGCAGCCTGCTCCAGCTTATCAGCTCTCTTTGATTTCTCAGAAGAATGCTTTCGCTTGCTGCTCCGTTCCGACAACCTGTTGGCTGTGGTGGATGCTGCAGCTTCGGATCCGCTTACCACATCCTCGCTAAGATCCTGCTCCTCCTGATTGCCATCCTCGAAAGCTGACCTTACAGCATTTTGACCGGAAACTGCGCCCTGCCTTGCTGCATGACCTGCCGCA
>CAVITM010000328.1:0-2249 GCA_963645455.1 Moraxellaceae bacterium
CCATAGGACACACACGGAGGAGTGTACAGTCACCGCTTGTCGTACTGAATCAAAAGTGCGAAAAGGAGGCGACTTTTTTTATGGCAAGTCAAACAATGAGAATCATCTTAAAGGCGTATGATCACGAGCTGGTAGATGCATCCGCAAAGAAAATCATCGAGACCGTAAAGAAGAACGGAGCGCAGGTGAGCGGACCGGTACCCCTTCCTACGAAAAAGGAAGTAGTTACCATCTTACGTGCAGTACACAAGTACAAGGACTCACGTGAGCAGTTCGAGCAGAGAACCCACAAGAGACTCATCGATATCATTGCTCCCACACAGAAGACTGTAGATGCATTATCCCGTCTGGAGATGCCTGCAGGTGTGAACATCGATATCAAAATGAAGTAGTAGGAAGTCTACCTGACTTCTAGAATGAACGCGTGATGCGTTCCGCTGTAGAAACGCGGCTTTCGCCGCAACAGGAGGTTAAACATGAATAAAGCAATCTTAGCAACAAAGGTCGGAATGACCCAGATCTTCAATGCTGACGGAGTACTCACTCCCGTGACAGTATTACAGGCTGGTCCTTGCGTTGTTACGCAGGTAAAGACTGTAGAGAACGACGGTTACAGTGCAGTTCAGGTTGGTTTTGTTGACAAGAAGGAAAAGGCAGTCAACAAGGACGCAGCCGGCAAGAAAGAGATCCGTCATCGTCATGGCGTAAACAAGCCGGAAAAAGGACACTTTGACAAGGCTGGAGTATCCGGCAAGAGATTTGTCAGAGAATTCAAGCTTGACAATGCTGCTGATTACAAGCTGGCAGACGAGATCAAGGCTGACATTTTTGCAGAGGGCGACAAAGTTGACGCTACTGCAATTTCAAAAGGTAAAGGTTTCCAGGGCGCTATCAAGAGATTAGGCCAGCACAGAGGACCCATGGCCCATGGTTCAAAGTTCCATCGCCATCAGGGATCAAACGGTGCCTGCTCATCTCCCAGCCGTGTTTTCAAGGGAAAAGGAATGCCCGGACATATGGGAAGCGTAAAGGTGACTGTGCAGAACTTAGAGATCGTACGAGTAGATGCAGAGAACAACCTGCTTTTAGTTAAGGGCTCAGTTCCCGGACCTAAGAAATGCTTAGTAACAATCAAAGAGACAGTAAAAGCTGGTAAATAGTGCTTATTCGGGAAAGGAGGAACCAGGCAATGGCTAACGTAGCTGTTTATAATATGGAAGGCAAGGAAGTTGGAACGCTGGATTTAAACGATGCCGTATTTGGCGTTGAAGTGAACGAGCATCTCGTACACATGGCAGTTCTTCAGCAGCTTGCAAACAATCGTCAGGGCACCCAGAAGGCAAAGACCCGTTCTGAGGTTCGCGGCGGTGGAAGAAAACCTTGGAGACAGAAGGGAACCGGTCATGCAAGACAGGGATCTACCAGAGCTCCTCAGTGGACCGGCGGCGGCACAGTATTCGCACCCGTTCCCAGAGATTATTCTTTCAAGATCAACAAAAAAGAGAAGAGAGCAGCATTAAAGTCTGCTTTATCATCCAGAGTACAGGAGAAGAAGCTGATCGTTTTAGACGAGCTGAAGCTGGATGAGATCAAGACAAAGAAGTTCGCAGAAGTATTAAAGAACTTAAACGTTGAGAAGGCACTTGTTGTGATCGGTGACAATGACGCTAACATCGTAATGAGCGCAAAGAACATCCCTACCGTAAAGGTAGCACAGACAAATACCATCAACGTATTTGACATCTTAAAGTACGGCACCGTTGTAGTGACAAAGGCTGCTGTAGCGACCATCGAGGAGGTGTATGCATAATGGCAAACGTACAGTATTATGACGTGATCCTCTCACCGGTAGTTACCGAGAAGAGTATGAATGCGATGACTGAGAAGAAATACACTTTCTACGTTCATCCGGAAGCAAACAAGACCATGATCAAAGAGGCAGTTGAGAAAATGTTCGACGGCACCAAGGTAGCAAAGGTAAACACCATGAACCTTGACGGCAAGAACAAGAGACGTGGCATGACCACCGGCAAGACTGCTCAGAAGAAAAAAGCGATCGTTCAGCTGACAGAAGACAGCGCTGATATCGAGATCTTCAGCGGCTTATAAGATTCGCCACAGGCTGCTGTGAACAGCCGCATATGCGTCAGAAAAGACGCGATAAGAAAAACGTAACGAGAGTTTGAAAGGAGAACGACAATGGGAATTAAGACATATAACCCATATACACCTTCCAGAAGACAGATGAC
>CAVITM010000329.1:0-2244 GCA_963645455.1 Moraxellaceae bacterium
GGGGTAGATCACGGGAATGGCGAAAAATTAAGCCTTGTCGAAAAAATTTCTTGATTTTCGCCCCGAGAATTACCTCTCACTACCCAATTGGAGAATTTTGGGGGCGGATTAGGCACGGAAATAAAAATTTTTTCTCTCTACCGCTAATTGCTGAAAAATCTGAAGTTTGGCACCTCCTGATTTTTGTTTTTTTGCTTACTTCCTTCGGGAGTGTCCTCTCACTTTCCCTTTGCCGAATATTTCAGGGATTTTCCCGCAGATTTTTCAAAAAACTTTCAAAAAGGCATAAAAATAGCGCCTGCCTCTTTTTCAGAAGCAGACGCTGTCTTATTTTTGATATTCAGTTGTAGATAAAGTCGTTTAGGATGACCTCTTCGACCCGGCTGCGAATGTTGTTCATTTTTTACTCGATGAGGCCGCTTTCTTTCAGCAGGATCTCGATATCTGTGCCCTTAACCTTTTTCAGGACCACCTTGAGCATTTCCTTCTCCTTGAAGGACAGCGGTGCCTCACTGATCGGCTTCTTGTCGATGGCGTAGTAGCAGGCACGCAGGATCTCACGCACATCGTACTTGCTGCCCCAGACCTCCGGCACGCCGCGGTCGATGTCCAGCAGGGTGTAGACCGACTCCATGCCGGTACGCATGGAATACTCGGTGGTGAAGATGGTGTCGCGCGGCGTTTCGGCAAACTGACCGATGAAGGCGAAGTTCACGGCACCGTTGGGCACGACCTTCGGACGGTCGGATTCCTTGCGCGGCTGGAAGAAGGCATTGATATACGGCATAAAGCAGGTGGTGGTGTTGCAGGCATCGTGTGCCAGCGCATCGATCTTTTCGGTCGGCACGCCGATGTGGTACAGCCACTCACGGCAGACCTCCTCGCCGGTGCAGTTCCGCATGGCCTTCTTCACATAGTTGCCTTCCTTATTGGTGTTCAGAGAATACAACCACACAAGCACCATGTTCTTATCTTGGGACTTGAACTGCGGCTGGCGGTTAATCGTCCAGGAGAGATACCAGTTGTCGGTGCTGTCCTTGACGGTGACAATGCCGCCGGTGGTTACCTTGCCGGAACGGGGATCACGCTTGCAAACATTCATAATGTGCTGAATGATCTCTTCATTGGAGGTGGCGACGGTAGCGCTCATCCAGTTGGTAGCGTCCACATTGGAGCAGAACTTATCCGGGTTGCCGTACTCGCCGTGCTCTGCCTGAGCGGCGATAGCTTTCCACATATCCCAAGACTCGCCCTTGCCGTTTTCAATGCCGGACAGGTCGGGCGCATGGGTCTGATCGCCATAGCAGGAGGTGTCGGTGCAGCAGCCGTTGGTGATAAACACCAGATCGTCCTCGATAAGGTCGATGGTCTCCTGCTCGCCGTCCTTGACATAAACGATCTGCTTTGCAACCTTCTTGTCGTCCTCGGTTTCGATGATGACATTCTTTACATCCATGCCGTACTCGATGTGCACACCGTGCGATTCAAGATACTTGACCAGCGGCAGGATCATGCTCTCATACTGATTGTATTTGGTGAAGCGAAGGGCGCTGAAATCGGGCAGGCCGTCGATGTGATGGACATAGCGGCACAGATACCGTTTCATCTCCAGCGCACTGGACCAGCGCTGGAAGGCAAACATGGTCTGCCAATACAGCCAGAAGTTCGTATTCCAGAAGGAATCGGGCAGAACGTCGGAGATCTTCTTGTCCTCCAAATCCTTTTCCGGGGTCAGGAACAGCTGAGAAAGAGCCAAGGCGGAATTTTTATCCAGCTTGAACTGCTTATCCGTGTGGGCGTCTTCACCACGGTTTACGCTGGCACGGCACAGAGAATAGTTGGGATCGTGCTTGTTGAGCCAGTAATATTCGTCCAGAACGGAAATACCCGGCGTTTCGATGGACGGAACATCACGAAAGGTGTCCCACATGACCTCGAAATGGTTGTCCATTTCACGGCCGCCTCTCATAAAGAAGCCCTTGGTGATGTCCTTGCGGCCGTCGCAGCTGCCGCCTGCCAGGTCCAGCTTTTCAAATACATGGATGTGCTCGCCCTTCATCTGTCCGTCACGGACCAGATAGAAAGCGGCGGTCAGGCCCGCCAGGCCGGTGCCGATGATGTAAGCCGATTTTTTATCCACATCCTTCGGCTTTTCGGGATGAGCGAATGCTTCATAAGTTCCTGCAGAGTAATACATAACGAATACCTCCTGTGTTTTTCTTTTTATGCTTTTATTATACCCTC
>CAVITM010000330.1:0-2243 GCA_963645455.1 Moraxellaceae bacterium
CGCAAAATGGCTTGGAACGCTGACACCGACAATCTATGGTCAGATCAACGGAAACTCTGCCGCAGGCTTCATTTTGATTACAGGCATTGTCTGTTCGCTGCTTGACATAATTTACATATGGTTTTTGAGGCAAAGAAAGCGAATGAAGCCTTGATCATTGTCTTTCTTTGGTCACCGCGCGTTCTGACATCGACATCTGCGGACGGGTCTTGGAGACATGGTGCGGCAGATCCATGATTTCATTGTATTTGCTGTTCATGCGTGACCATCTCTCCTTCGGCAGACTGGAATTTGTCAGCCTAATTGCTTTTTGATTTCAGCTTTCACTTTATCCAAATCACTGCAAGTCAAGATTGGAATTAGCCTGTTGATTTCATCAATGTTCCTATCCCACCACTTGAATTCAAGCAGCAATTCAATCAGTTCATCGTCAAAGCGCTTTTGAATCGCTCTTGCGGGGTTTCCAACGACCTTTGTATATGGTGCAACATCACTGCCCACAACGCTGTTTGCACCAATGATTGCACCATCTCCAATGTGAACGCCGGGGAGAATCACCGCATTTTGCCCAATCCAAACATCATTTCCGATAACGGTATCTCCCTTTAATGGCATATCCGTCTTTGCAGGCGGTGACATTTCCCACCCCTCCAAGGTATAGAACGGAAATGTGGAGACAGCGTTCATCTGATGGTTTGCGCCGTTCATCACAAACTCAACTCCGGCGGCGATTTGGCAGAACTTCCCGATGATGAGTTTATCGTCATTCCATTCGTACAAATGTGAAACATGACTTTCAAAATCCGAATCGGCAATATAAGTAAAGTCTCCGACAATAATATTCGGATTTGTAATTGTCGGCTTCACATATATTTCTTTGTCATACCCTGCAATCGGATGGATTGTATTTGGGTTTGGATGCTTTCCGTCTTTCATGCTAACTACCTCTTCAAATTTCGATTTGTCTGTCCGCTTCACGCCTTATGTCCGCCAATCTGCTCATTCCGTTCCTTTGCTGTCGCACCTTCCTGCAGATTCATGCCCTTGAGAATAGCGTTCTTGCCGTACTTTTTCTTAATGGCAAGGGTTGCAGCCTGGATTTTCTTTTCGCGCTCCAGCTCCTCGGCCTCCGCTTTCTGTTTGGCTTCTTCTGCGGCGTAATCGGTAAAGAGGTCAAGCTGAAATGTCTCATTGCTTTTCTTTGGGGCATCTGCCTCCAGCAGGACATGGTTCGCTACCACATACATGCGCCGCACCAGCAAATCCTTATCCACAATGCGGTCATACAGCTCCGACACGGCAGACATTATCTTCTTTGTGGAGGATGTGTGCCCATCAAGGTTAATTGAGCCGTGCGCCTTCTTGGGCATCACGCGACCGTATGGGTCTTTCTCAACCTCACCGTGATACCTGGCTTTCCGTGCCGGGTCGGTGATGTTTTCAACATCGTAAACGATGGTAAGCACGATCTGGTCGGTAACAAGCCCCTTGTCCACCAAATCCAGCACCAGGGCATCCGCCATTTCGCGGGTGACGAGTTTGGCCTTCTCTGCATCATAAGCGCAGGAGAGCACCTGACCGGAGCTCAGGCTGTTGGCGCTCGGTTTGTATGCCTTGATATCCGCAATGGTGCACGGCTCCCAGCCCCACGCATGGTCAATGAGCAGCTCCGCGTTCTTGCCGAAGAGCTTATAGAGCAGATCTTCGTTCCGATGGGAGCAGAGCGCGATGCCGCCCATAGTGTCGATCCCGTACTGCTCCAGCTTCCTCGCCGTGCCGCGTCCGACGCGCCAGAAATCCGTAATCGGTTTGTGCTCCCACAGCCGGCGGCGAAAGCTCATCTCGTCCAGCTCCGCGATGCGCACGCCGTTTCTGTCCGCCTGGATGTGCTTGGCGACAATGTCCATAGCGACCTTGCAGAGGAAGAGATTCGTGCCGATGCCGGCTGTCGCGGTAATGCCGGTGGTATGGAGCACATCGAGAATAATTTTCATGGCCAGATCGTGCGCCGAGAGCTTATAGGTGTCAAGATAGCGCGTCACATCCATGAACACCTCGTCGATGGAGTAGACAACGATGTCCTCCGGCGCGACATATTTCATGTAGATTGAGTAAATGCGGCTGCTGTAGGCCATGTAATATGCCATCCTCGGCGGCGCGATGATGAAATCCAGCGCAAGGGACGGATTTTTCTTCAGCTCCGGGGCGAAGCACGAAGAGCCGTTCAATATGCGGTCAGGCGC
>CAVITM010000331.1:0-2212 GCA_963645455.1 Moraxellaceae bacterium
CTGGTAATGAAGGCAGCTGCGGGGCAGTTACAGTTGGAAGACAAAAAAACGGGCATAAACTTGAAGCCTGTTGAAACGGAATTTCCTGAAGAACGCATAAATGAGCTGATTGATACCATTATCAGATACTCGGAGGACGGAAATGAACCAAAAATCTAATAACCTGCTATCCTCCGGAACGAAGAATGTAATACAGAGCTTCTATGACAATTTTCTGCAGTCGAATGCCGAAAAGAGAGCGTCCGTGGGCTACAAAACCACAATTTCGAGGGAGATGGTGGGCGGATGCTGCGAGTGGTGCGCTGCAGTAGTGGGAACCTGGGATATAGACAAGGCCCCAAAGGACGTATATAGAAGACACCGTTTCTGTGACTGCGTTGTGACGGTTCACAGCACGAAGGAATATACGGACGTTTGGAGCAAGAAGACATATAGTACAAAAAAAGCCCGAATTGGTCCTATGTCAAGATTTAGCACAAGTTAAAATGAGAAAATTCTCATTTTGTTGATATAAATTCTGGGCTCTGCCCGGACCCGCCCCTCGTCGGGGAGGCAGGGAAATAAGCATATAGCTTATTCCCTTGGACAAGGGTATTCCGTGTCATTACGTCAAGGGCTGCCCGGGCGCAAGCGCCCAGCGTGCTGTCCCTTGACTCCATTCCCGCTCATTAGGCGGCATTAACTTTTTTGTAAAGCCTTTCAAACTGATCAGGCGACATATTATTGCAATGGCTGTGTATCCTGACGGTATTATAAAAGGCCTCAATGTATTCAAACACGAGAGTGTGTGCATGCTCAAGATTTAATATCTTGAAGCGATTGAGCCACTCACGTTTGATGATAGAATGAAAAGATTCAATACATGCGTTATCATAAGGATACCCTTTGTGACTGTAGCTCAACTGAAACTTTTCGGCTGCTTCACGGTAAGCACGGGAAACGTATTGACTTCCGCGGTCACTGTGAAGAATTAACGGCTCATCCGTATCACGACGGGCTTTGGCTTTATTAACGGTTTCAACAACAAATGAAACCTCCATGGAGTCCGAAAGAGTCCAGGCTATAATCTTACGGGAGAAAAGATCCATTATGCTTGTAAGATATACAAAACCATCGGCTGTCCATATATAAGTGATATCCGTGCACCATACGGCATTTGGCCTGTCAGGGTTAAACTGTTCATCAAGGATGTTGTGAAGTTCCTTGCTGAAGTCGGAATCCACAGTGGTTTTGATCCAGTGTTTTACCCACTGGGCACGGATCCCCATTTCACGCATGTATTTACCGACGGTACGTTCGGCAATATTTTCGCCGTCCTTACGCAACAGAACAGCGATTTTAGGCGCACCGTAGTTCTGCCTTGATGAGTCGTAAATTTTCTGGATTTTGTGTTTTATATTGTCCCTGCGCTGCTCAGTAGCGGAAGGCTTGTGATTTAAGAAAGCACGAAAACCAGAACGGGAAACGCCTAAATATTTCAGCATTCCGGAGACGGAGACACGACGTTTGGCAGCTTTTGATGCCTCCACCTTGGCAACTACCTCTATATAGATGGCAGTTGTCAGTCTTTTCCCAGAATGCCGATAGCTTTTTTTAGTACATCAAGGGCATCCTGAGCATTGCGCAGTTCACGTTTGAGTCTGGCAATTTCCTTCTGCTCGTCAGATGCGTAGTTACCAGAGCCTCTGGCGGGGATATCGCCGTCGTTGTCATTGTACTGGCTTTTCCAGCGGGATAGTGTGCTGAGACCTATACCAAGGTTCTTGCAGCATTCGCTAAGAGTAAGATCGGGATGTTCCTTAACATACTTTATAGCGTCAAGTTTAAATTGTTTGTCGTGGTGTGCAGTTTTGCTTGCCATAATGGGATCCTCCTTTGGATTAAATGTATAATAGCATCTTTCTGGGAAAATCTCATTTCAACTTGAGCTATTTATATGCTAACATCACTGATCTTCATTGATATATGCTAAGCCGCTCTCAGAAAATTCGAAATCCAATACATTTTGACTTCTAATTAGCGAAATTCCCTCTTCACAATATGCATTTTTCCCGCCGCGAGGCGTTGCACCACTACCAATCTTCGAGCACACTTCTACTAGTTTAGTCACTGTCACTTTGGTTTCTCCTAACCTATATACTTCCTATGAGCCTGTTTTACATTGCTCTGCTTGACCATGTGATTATCTGTGATGATTGCTATTTCAGTTTTG
>CAVITM010000332.1:0-2211 GCA_963645455.1 Moraxellaceae bacterium
GATTGATATGTCCCTCCAGCACAACCTGGCCGCATTTGTTCAGCGCGGATTTTGCTGCGTTCAGCTGTGAGAGCACATCCTCACAGGGGACATCCTCATCAATCATCCGATCGATGGCCTGTACCTGGCCGATGATTTTTTTTAATCTGCGATGCAGATTGTCCGAATCCATACACTGTTTCATCTGTTTTCTCCCTGCCGAATATAAAAGTCAAAACCCGCCTGCGAGTCTTGTGCGCCTTGCACCATTATAGGCGTTTTTGCTCTGGATTTCAATTTTTTTCTTTCCACTTCAGCAGCAGGGACGAGTTGATGATCACCAGCACCGAACCGGCGTTGTGAACCAATGCTCCCACCACCGGATTTAAAATGCCTGTCATCGCCAGGACGATAGCCACAAAATTCAGGCACATGGAAAAGGTCATATTCAGCTTGATGGTGCCCATCATGCGCTTTGAGAGGCCGATCAGATGGGGCAGCTGACCCACCTCATCATCCACCAGGGCAATATCTGCAGCTTCCACAGCGATATCGCTGCCGATCCCGCCCATGGCAATCCCCACCGTGGCACGCTTTAATGCCGGCGCATCATTGATACCGTCACCGATCATGCAGACTGCCCGTCCCGACGCCTCGCTGGCCTCGATATAGTCAAGCTTGTCCTCCGGCAGACAGCCAAAGCGGTATTCCGTAATATGAACCGTCCCTGCGATATGCTCCGCTGCCTGTTTGTGATCACCGGTCAGAAGCACCGGTGTCTCTCCCAGGAGCTTTAGCTTTGTGACCATCTGGCGGCTTTCCTCCCGCAGCTGGTCTGAGAGTACCACATAGCCGGCATACACGTCATCCAACGCCAGCTCCACGATCGTACTGCCCTGGGTCTCATACTGCTCCCGCCCGAAGGATTCTGTCATCTCCACACCATGTTCCATCAGCAGCTGCCTGTTTCCGGCCAATATACTCTTCCCATCTAAAACTGCCTGCACGCCTCTGCCAACAGTCATTGTAAAATCTGTACATACCGGGAGATCTTTTCCGATCTGCTGCCTGAAGGATGCCACAATGGCCGCTCCAATGGGATGTTCCGACAGCTGCTCTGCTGCCGCCGCATATGCAAAAACCTCTTCATCGGAAAAGCTGCTGTCCACGCTTTTGTATGCATCCACCGTCAGCTTGCCATAGGTGAGCGTTCCGGTCTTGTCAAAGGCAACCGTTTTGACGCCGGCGAGGCGCTCTAAGGCATCGCCCTCTCTGACCAGAAAGCCATGCTTTGTGGCATTGCCGATGGCCGCCATGATGGCTGTCGGTGTGGCAAGTACCAGGGCACAGGGGCAAAAAACCACGAGAATCGTCACTGCACGAATGATCTCCCCCGTAATCAGCCATGTGAGTGCCGCTGCGCTTAGGGCAATCACCACGATCCAGGTCGCCCAGCGGTCTGCGACGCCGACGATCTTCGCTTTTTTTGCATCTGCAGACTGCACCAGGCGGATCATCCGCTGGATCGAGCTGTCTTCTCCTACTTTTGTTGCTTCCATCTCAAAGGCGCCAAACTGATTGACCGTGCCGCTGCTCACCGCATCGCCCACTGTTTTATCCACAGGCAGGGACTCACCGGTCATCACCGCCTGATTGATGGAGGTGGATCCCTGGCAGATCACGCCGTCTACCGGAATGCTCTCTCCCGGCAGCACCCGCAGCCGGTCTCCCGCCCTAACCTGATCCGCCGGAATGATGTGCTCCTCTCCATCTGTGATCCTGCGAGCCGTCTCCGGTGTCAGCTTCACCAGCCGTTCAATGCCGGCTCTCGCTTTGGCCACCGTCAAATCCTCCAAGAGTGCCCCCAGCTGCATAATAAATGCCACCTCGCCGGCGGCAAAGTCCTCTCCGATACACACGGAAGCGATCAGCGCCAGGGACACCAGCACGTCTGCTTTGATATCAAATGCCGTGACCAGACCAATGATGGCCTCCAGAATAATGGGGATTCCGCACAGCAGGATCGCGATCCACGCCGGATCAAAGGGCAATCCCAGTCCTCCCATCAGGCTGAAAATCAGTGCAATACCGGAAATCACCAGCAGCGTCACATCCTTTTTCACGCCGCCCAGTTCTAAGAATTCCTCCAGTTTTTTCATCATGTGCTTCATATGTTTCCTCTTTTCCATACCCCATGGGGTATGGGTTTATTATACCCATAGGGGTATATGC
>CAVITM010000333.1:0-2203 GCA_963645455.1 Moraxellaceae bacterium
GACAAAGAACATTGTTTCCTATGAATTGGAACTGCAGTAAGGAGGAAAAATCATGGCAATTAAGAGAGGTGTAGATTTTTATAGCTATCAGCAGGCACAGTTTTTCAAAGAGATGAATCTGGAAGACATGATCAAAGAAGCTGCCGGCATCGATGGCGTTACGGGGATCGAAGTGTTAGACGAACAGTCTTTCCATTATCCGGATCCCTCTGACGAGTTTGTTGAGACATGGAAGGGATGGATGGAAAAATACAAGCTGGAGCCGGTTACCATGGATGTGTTCTGTGATGTTCTCCAGTTTCGGGATCATGTCATGAGCTTTGAAGAGTGTGCAGATCGTTTGAAGCATGACATCCGCCTGGCAAAGAAGCTGGGATTTAAAAATGTGAGAACCCTGGCTACAACTAATATCGAAATCCTTGAGATGGCACTGCCGGTGGCAGAGGAGTGTGATATTCGCATCGCAAAGGAAATTCACGCACCGATCCCGCTAAATGGACAGTATGTAAAGGAAATCCAGGAAGTGGTAGAGCGCACAGGAACCAGACATCTGGGCATCGTCCCGGATTGGGGCATCTTCGCCTACCGTCCGTCAGAGGTTACCCTCGACTGGTATGTCCGTCAGGGGGCAAAGAGAAAGACCTGCCAGCTGGTAGACCAGTTTTGCATGGACAACTATACCGGAAAAAGAGATGAGCTTTCCAAAATTGATCTTTCCCTTTATACCGCAGGAAATGTGGAGTCATTTTTCCATCGTTACTTAAAGACCGGGGATGCTCCGGCTGACCTGATTGGCGCATTCCAAAAGATGGAGAGCCTGGTGAAGGAAAATGTAAAAGATTACACGGACATCGACTTTGAGGTGATGGGACAGGCACTGCTCCTTTCCAGAGCAAAGGCAGAGGATCTGATTCCTCTGATGCCCATCATCGTGAACTTCCATGGCAAGTTTTACAACATGTCAGAGGTCCAGGGACAGCCTGGCCTTTATGAAGACAAGGCTGTGGATTATGTGAATCCCATCCGTGTCTTAAAGGAATACGGATATGACGGATATATTAATACCGAGTACGAGGGACAGAGAAGATTCCAGGATCGCACCGAGAAGGAACTCATCAGCGAGGCAGATCAGGTGCGCAAGCATCAGGAGATGCTGAAACGATTGATTGAAGCATAAAATGAATCACATTTAAGGAGGAAAACAAAATGGCTAAATTAAGATTAGGTATTATCGGAACAGGTGGAATTTGCAACAACAAGCATCTTCCGTCTCTGGCAAAAGTGGCAGACAAGGTGGAGGTGGTTGCTTTGTGTGACCTTCAGCGTGAAAAGGCAGAAGCTACTGCAAAGAGACACGGACTGACCAATGTGGCAATTTATACGGATTATCATCAGCTGCTGGCAGATGAGAGCATTGACATTGTGCATGTGTGTACACCCAATGTAGCCCACTGCCAGATTACAGTGGACGCATTTGAAGCAGGGAAACACGTGCTTTGTGAGAAACCCATGGCTGCAACCTCTGCAGATGCAGAGAGAATGGTAGCTGCATGGAAGAAGAGCGGAAAGAAATTTACCGTCGGATATCAGAACCGCTATCGGTATGACGTGCAGGTATTAAAGAAAGCCTGCGATGCGGGAGATTTAGGAGAGATTTACTATGGCGAGGCCAATGCCATCCGCCGCAAGGCAGTTCCTACCTGGGGTGTATTTCCTGATAAATCCAAGCAGGGCGGCGGTCCCCTGATCGATATCGGAACCCATGCACTTGACATTACCTTATGGTGCATGAACAACTATGATGTGGATTCTGTAAGCGGACAGGTTTTTTACAAATTAGGAAACGATCCGGAGGCTGCACAGGGAAATACCTACGGACCCTGGGATGCAAAAACCTATGAGGTTGAGGATTCCGCAATGGGATTCATCAAAATGAAAAATGGCGCGCTGATCAATCTTCGTGCTTCCTGGGCATTAAATTACATGGATGCAAGAGAAGCTTCTACCACTCTTTGCGGAACAAAGGAAGGCGCTGAAATCAAGCATGGCGGTTCTTATCCCAAGTCTGAGCTGTGGTTTAACCACACCCGTCATGGAAAAATGATGACAGAGTACTTATCCGGTGAAGCTTTGGTGGATTACTTTGAGGGCGTTAACGAGGCTCCCGGTGTTGTAGAGGCAAAGCAGTGGATCAATGCCATTC
>CAVITM010000334.1:0-2191 GCA_963645455.1 Moraxellaceae bacterium
ACGCATGCCCGTCCAGTAGAGGATCTCAAAGGCCGTAAAGGGTTCCGGCTCATTTGCGTAGCAACCGATAAACTGCTGGTATTCCTCCAGGGTCCAAAAATGCATTTCTTTTGTTCTGGTGCTGCCGATGTGGCCGGCTTTGCTGCAGGGATTTGGAAAATCAAAGTAGCGGGACGCATAATTCATAAATGCGGACAGCTGAAAATCGATGAGCTGCTGATAGGTGGGGCTGTAGCCCTGCCGAAGGATCACGGTCTGCCACGCACGGACGTGGGCCGACGTGATGGTACGCATCTGCAGTTCTCCGAAAAAAGGAAGAATTTTGTCAGAAAAGACATGTTTTTTTGAAAGAAGTGTTGTGGGGCGCAGCCGCGGCTCCATGTCATGAAGGTAAATCTGATAAAGCTGCGAAAAAGTAATGTCCTCAGCGATCTCCGGTATATTCCACATATTTTCCATGTCAACACCCCTGCATCCGGCTGTCAGCCCACACATAGGTCCCCGCATGCATCTGCTCCAGTGCTTCGATGAGCTTTTCCTGCCGACTGTTGAATAAATGGGCGTAGACGTTCATGGTGGTGGAGATATGCTTGTGCCCGACCCGCTCTGCGATGGCGGCAGCCGTAAAACCCTGATCGACCAGCAGCGAAACGTGGGAATGGCGGATATCATGGATCCGGATCCGGGGCACGCCGCTGCGTTCGCATCCCTGGCGCAGATGATGTTTTATAAAATCACTGGTGCGGGGAATGATGCGCTCCTGGGGTCTGATGCCATTTTCCTGGATATATTCGGTGATCTCCTGACATAAAAATACCGGCATCGCAACCGTTCGGATGCTGCCGGGAGTCTTTGGGGGCGAGATCATATCCTGATGATCATGCCGTACATATGTCTTTGTAATTGATAAAAGCCGTTTGTTCGGATCGATATCCCCGGGCGTCAGAGCCAGCATCTCGCCCACACGCATCCCGGTCCAGTAGAGGATCTCAAAGGCGAGATATACCATGGGCTGGCCGTCGCAGGCACGGATAAATCTCCGGTATTCCTCCAGACTCCAAAAATGCATGGCATCCGCTTTGCCGGAGCCCATATGGGAGACCTTGTCGTAGGGATTTTCGTAATCATAGTATTTTGCAGCATATTTGAGCACGGAATACAGCTGCATATCGATGGTTTTCAAATAGGTGGGGCGATAGCCCTGCCGAATGAGGGAATTTTGCCAGCCCCGAATGCACCAGGGCGTGATCTCCCGCAGGGGAACATCCGCAAAAGCCGGCAGGATCTTGTCCCGAACCATCGCCTCTCTCCGCGCCCGGGTCGTGGGCTTTTGCCGCCCCTCCGTCTCCAGCAGATACCGCTCATAAAATTCCCCAAAAGAAATGTCATCCGGCAGCGTCTCTATAACCACCGCCTCCGGATCTGTAGTCAGAAAAATATTGTCCGCCATGTCATGCGTCCTCCTTCATTTTTTGCTTTCATTATACGCAGAGGCCACATAAAGCGCAAATCCCCGCTCTTCGCTTTCTTCCATCTCGCGTGCAATGATTGCTCCTACTTTTGTCATGCTGATACACCTCCTGATTTCGTTTGCCAGTTTGTTATCTTCCCGTGATATGCAATTCACTTTTAAGCGCTGCTTGCAGAACAGCGGAAAAATTCACGCCAGCCCGCTCTGCTTCAAAGTTGAGCCACGACGGAATCGTGCAATTTTTTTTCACTGCGCGCAAATCGTTCTTTCTGCGATATTCCGCGAAATCAACGTCAACCAGCGAAACGATCGCACCAGGCGCTGCTTCGGCGCGTGCGCTTTCGATGCTCGACGCTTCCGGCAAGGCTTCGCCATCATCCTGCATATCGATTCCCATAAGCCCGATCGCATCCCGCGCCATTTCGATTGCGTCCGGAATGTCCTGACCTTGCGTATTAATATTAAAATCAGGAACATATGCCACGATAAATTTTTTCCCCTTCGTCATAATAACAGGATATGCGTTTTTCATGTTGAATGCCTCGACTCCTTCCAACCATTTCGTTCCAAAAGCTCAATAAGGTCTTTTGTTTTCATTCATAATCCTCCACACTTTTATTATACGCCTTCAATACGCATATGGAAAGTAACAAATAAATTTTATCATTGGGTAGTAAGCAAGAGCCTTTCTTTACAGATAGTTAAAAGAAAATAGATACA
>CAVITM010000335.1:0-2064 GCA_963645455.1 Moraxellaceae bacterium
AAATAGTTAATAAAGAGAGGTGCATATGCTATGCCAGGTATACTCGTGGTTGAAGATGATGAAAATTTAAATCGTGGAATTACATTTTCACTGAAAAAATCCGGATATGAGGTTTTTTCAGCAGAATCAGTGAAAAAAGCGAAAAGAATTGCAAGTGATAATAATGTGGATGTTGCCATTTGTGATGTGAATCTTCCGGATGGAAACGGATTAGAGCTTGTCAGATGGATGCGGAATTGTCAAAATGTATATATTATCTGTCTTACCGCGTTGGATCAGGAGACAGATCAGGTCATGGGATATGAAGCCGGTGCGGACGATTATATGACGAAACCGTTCAGCCTTTCCGTACTTCTTCTGAAAATCGAGGCTCATTTCCGCCGCAGAAAGAATGAACCCGGAACTCCAATAATTCATTCAAAGGATATCGTATTTATCCCCGGAGAGATGAGGGCGTTCGTAAAGGAAAGAGAAATAAGCCTTACGAAGAATGAACTGAAAATGCTGTCCTTTTTTCTTCAAAACCCGAAACAGATTCTTTCAAAAACACAGCTGTTAGAAAACGTGTTTGATCTGGATGGTGATTTTATGGATGAAAATACGGTAGCTGTGAACATCAGAAGGCTTCGGGAGAAAATCGAAGAGGATCCGGCGGCTCCGGTCTATATTAAAAACATCCGCGGGCTTGGGTATATATGGAATCAGGAGGTAAGTCAGTGACGAAACGACATCGTAAAAAGTGGGTTGATGCCTTGTCACTGGTGCTGCCGGTTCTACTCTTTTTTGCGGTATTGAACTGCTTTACCACCTATTTATATTATCAGGATTATCAATGTAAAATGGATATCCTGACAGAAGTTGCGGCGGGCGCAGAGACCACCGGCATGGATGTTGCCGCAGGATGGCTGAAAGGAAACGACCATCAAGCCAATGAACAAGGTAAGCAATTATTAGAGCAATACGGGTACTGGGAAAACAAAGGGACTTCGTTTTATGTGCGCTTCCGGCAGAATATCATGATAACCGGCTGTACAAGTGCAGTGCTATGTCTGTCTTTGCTAACATTCCTGTTTTACCGGAAGAAAGCTGAGGCGAAAGAAAGTCGGAAACGATTGGAGCAGCTAGAGCAAATCCTGATTGCATTTCGGGAAAATCACTTTGAGGTAGTGCCGGACACAGAAGATCATGTCGGGCAGGAAAGACTGAAATTTCAGCTTGAAGCAATCGGACATCATATCCAGCTGCTGCAAGAGGAAGCCAGAGCGGAGAAGGAAAGCACAAAGAAAATGGTATCCGACATTTCCCATCAGCTGAAAACCCCGGTTGCAGCCTTGGATACCTGCTTTAGCATATTGCTGCGGAACAATCTGAGTGAGACGGAGCAACAGGAATTTCGCATCCGCTGCCGGAGTGCATTGGACGGATTGGAAACATTGTTGCAGTCTCTGCTGGAAATATCCAAACTGGAGACAGGTTTGATTCAGCTTGATCAGAAAACACTTCCCATTATGGATACGATCATCTCCGCAGTAAACCGAACGTATCCAAAGGCAGCGGAGAAAGGGATAGAACTTATTTTCGACTGCAACGAATCACTGGAGCATTGTGCACTCATGCAGGATAAACGTTGGCTTGGAGAAGCAATCATTAACGTTTTGGACAATGCCATCAAATACAGCCCAGAACATTCAAAAATCACGATCCGTCTACAAAAAAGAACCGGCTTTGTGAGAATTGAGATCGAGGATCAGGGAATCGGAATCCCGCAGAGTGAATACCATAAAATATTCCAGCGGTTTTACAGAGGGACTGCGCCGGAAGTCCGCGAAAAGAGCGGAACTGGCATCGGTCTGTATCTGTCCAGACAGATTATTGAGCAGCATGGTGGGACAATCACGGTAGCCTCCGGCAAAGTCAGAAAAGGAAGTACCTTTTTGATTCAGCTGCCGGAGAATGGACTTTCGTAGAGATGATGAGCAGAAGTCTTTCAAATCTGTAAGACTTCTGCTCTCTTTTTGAAAGTGAAATGAAAGGTTCCTTTGATACAATGCTGGTAAATAAGAA
>CAVITM010000336.1:0-2171 GCA_963645455.1 Moraxellaceae bacterium
ACCGTAAGCTCTTAAAGAACCCCAACGGCCTGATCCTTGGAACCCCTGGTTCCGGAAAATCCTTCTCGGCAAAACGTGAGATGACTAATGCATTTCTGATTACCAGGGATGACATTATCATATGTGATCCGGAGGGCGAGTATTCGCCGCTGGTGGAACTCTTAGAAGGTCAGGTTATTCACATCAGCCCGAACAGTGAGCAGTATATCAATCCTATGGATATAAATTTAAATTATTCTGAGGATGAATCGCCGATCTCATTAAAGGCAGATTTCATTCTGTCCCTGTGTGAGCTGATCGTAGGCAGCAAGACTGGCTTGGAACCGGTGGAGAAGACCATCATCGACCGCTGTGTCCGTATGGTTTATCAGGAATATCTGGAGCATCCGGATCCGGAAAATATGCCAATAATGCAGGATCTGTATGAATGCATTCTGTCCCAGGAGGAGGCGGAGGCCAAGCGCATCGCTACAGCGCTGGAGATTTACGTTAAGGGATCCCTAAACGTCTTCAATCATCGCACCAACGTGGATATCAATAACCGTCTCATCTGTTTTGATATCAAGGAGCTGGGCAAGCAGCTGAAAAAGATTGGCATGCTGGTAGTGCAGGATCAGGTGTGGAACCGTGTGACGGTGAATCGCGCTGAACACAAGGCAACCCGCTACTATATTGATGAGTTCCACCTTCTTCTGAAGGATGAGCAGACGGCAGCCTACAGTGTGGAGATCTGGAAGAGATTTCGTAAATGGGGCGGCATTCCGACCGGCATTACCCAGAATGTGAAGGACCTTCTGGCTTCCCGCGAGATCGAAAATATATTTGAGAATAGTGACTTTATTTACATGCTGAACCAGGCAGGCGGTGACCGTCAGATCCTGGCAAAGCAGCTTAATATCAGTCCTCATCAGCTTAGTTTTGTGACCAATTCTAATGAAGGTGAAGGGCTGCTTTTTTATGGGAATACCATCATCCCGTTTAAGGATAAATTCCCGAAAGATACCCAGTTGTACCGTATTATGACGACGAAACCGAGTGAGATTCATGGAGGAAATGAAAATGGACATGTTTAAGGAAATGATGAAGAGCAATTTTACAGGAATGTGTGAGGAAGATATGGAAAACAGAATGAAAAGTAAGGTAGAAAATGGCAATGTGAGAACATGCAGCATGGTAATGGAAAATGGTGATGTGATGAAGTGCAGTCAGCCGATGGAAAAGTGCGGTGGGAAAACGTGCGGACAGGAAATGAAGAAGGTGAAGCCTGATATGGAAGAGGCAGATTATAAGAATCTGGTGCTGGAAACAGTGGAAATGCCAAAGGCCCTGCTGGCACAGATGTTTATGGATGTGCATGCCCTGGCACAGATGCATGAGAATCTGATCGAGATGTATGAGGTCGAAAGTCAGCTGAAGAAGCAGCACAAGGCTTATCTTCATGTGAGGGAGAGAGCTGAAAAGATATGTAAAAACAATAAGGCTGATGTATGCAAGATCCTGAATCACTATGAACATCCTGAGATGTTTTTGTCATGCAGAGACTTCTGAGTATGCTGGAGCCGTATACGCATGACCACAAACTGTCTGATCAATCGGTCCGATGGGAAAAAGCAGCTTCTGACAGCTGGCGCCATAAGCAGAAGAAGCGGATGACCATGAAATATCAGGAAGAAAATCAGAAGCAGAGAAACAAGAATACTTCCAAGCTGAATTTTGTGGAGGAAAATTCCAAAGATACCAATCTTGGCGGGCGATTCAGCACTGTGACAGGAACTGCAGGCAAAGCAGCTGGTACAGCGGCCGGTGCGGCAGGCCATGCAGCAAAGCAGGGAGTGGTTTATGGTCAAAATGCGATAAAGTCGGCTTTCGAGGATGGCAATCAGGAGGAGCAGGATCTTAGCGAGGATGTGGCGAGCGGATCCGAAGCTGCAGTATCCGCCACGACGCACAAGCTGTCGGAGCGGAGCAGTAAGCGGAAGCATTCTTTTGAAAAATCAAAGAGAGCCGATCAGCTGGAACAGGCTGCAGAGCCCAGGACATCGAGGCTGCATTTTGAATCCGCCATGGAGGGCGAGGCGGCAGGAAAGCCTGTGAAAGATGAGGCATATGAAACAGCAAAAAGGAATCCAGCGAAAGAAGCCCGGAGGCATGCCAGAAATAAAAGGTATGCC
>CAVITM010000337.1:0-2169 GCA_963645455.1 Moraxellaceae bacterium
TAATAATGGGGGAGCCGCCATCTTCTCCGCTGCGGAACAACCACATATAGGACTTTGTCTGTGCGCGGCGTCCCGGTTCATGTAACACCTGTAATGGTGTCTCATCTGCCATTACGAACTCTCTCTGCAGGAGTTTTCGTTGGAAATATTTATACATAGGAAGGAAAAAGGCTTCTGTATTCCGGATCACCCAGTTCGCCATAGTGGCTCTGGTAATTGCAACACCATACTGTTTCCAGTCCTTTTCCTGACGGCAATACGGAAGACTGTTGCAGAACTTCTGATACATGACCCATGCAATCGTTTCAGCAGATGCCATGCCATAAAGCATGTGTGATTTACCATCCTTGCCTTTTTGGATAACAGGAACTGCGTATTTGCTGCATTCCGGGCATGAATAGTTGATACTGTAGTATTCGACTACTTTCAGTTTTGCGGGGATAAAAACCAGTTCCCGGCGGACAAACTCTTCACCGATTTTTTTCATCGGTGTATTGCAGACAGAACAGACTTTTTCTTCATCTGGAAGATCGAGATACTTTCTGGTTACAGGGATTCCTTTGAAACGTTCCTCATTGGTGGATCTGGCTTTTCTCTTCTTTTCAGTTTGTGTCGGAAGAACAGCTGCCAGTTCTTCTGTTTCCACAGCAGTCAGATCCTGCTCAGATTCCGCCTCATTAAAAAGATTTAACTGTCCTGGGATTTCCACAGGATGTTTTTCGCTGGAAGTGCCAAACAACTTTTTGCGGAGAAGTTCCACTTCATCTTTGAGATTGTCCCTCTCCTGCATAAGAGCTTCTTCCCGTTTGTTCAAAGCATCTACAGTTGCCTGAAGTGTTTTTACCATCTTATTCAGGTCAGCGATCATGTCTTTTAGCTCACGCAGCTGAAGATCTTTAGAACTGTCCGGCATTGGTTTTTCCTCCTGATTTTGATATATCTATTATACCAAAAATCAGAAAAAAAGCACAGTAAAACAGGCTTTCAAAAGGCTTGAAAAATGCTGAAATTTCAAGGGATTCAGACATTTTTATGTGCATCTTTTCATCGGCAAATCAGTTCATTTTTATGGCTTTTGGCTGCTCAATATCGATGCCTGACATCAGCCAGTCAAACTCCCGCCAGGTAAGGTTACGTACCTCGGATTTATTTCTCGGCCAGCGATAGGATCCTTGTGCCGTTAATCTTTTATAGATCATAACGATGCCATCTGGTTCCTTCAAAATAGCTTTGATCCTGTCGCATTTTCGTCCGCAAAACAGATACAGAGAATGATCGATCTCCATGGAAAACTGATTCTGGATGATTGCGCATAACCCATCGATAGATTTGCGCATATCTGTTCTTCCGCAGACGATGTAAATGGCATCGACATTTGAGATATCCGCTAACATATGGAACCTCTTAATGCATTCATTAGCAATGGCAGGAGAGAAGGATTCACTGTATTACTCAGGCGGATCAGCAGACCCTCTGCTTCAATTTCAATCGTATAGGAATTGTCAAGGTACAAAGAGTTATTTCTGTTGTCCGGAAGTAACTCTGCCGTAGAAGGCTCAGGTTCTATTGCAACACGGACTACATCCTGTTGATGGGATGTAAGATCCAGAGTGTTGGCTTTGCCCGCAGGTTCAGGGATCTCACAAGCCCTCTTGCGCAACCTGGTTACTGCATTATAGAAACAGCTGGGAGAGATTTCATGTTCGTTACACCATGCAGCATCAGTAAGTCCGCTTTGCCTGCATTCTGTTACCAGTTTCATCCATTCATCCAGGGAACGCCCTGGAGCACGTTTAGTACTCATAATGCAACCTCCATGTAAATCGATTTTCACCTATCAATTGATGTGGAGTAAAAATCTATTTTCTATCATTATGAGCTATCTTACTATGAATGGATAGTTACCCAAATATTAAGCGCTTACCTTTCATTGTTATTGACGTATTCACATAAAGGGCAATTAGAAGAAGCATCTTGTTTAGAAAATATCAATGAGAGAGAATACTATTATTTAATAAAATTGTTTATAGACAATTACAGCCATATCATAAGTATGGTAAAAAAATACAGTTGAAAATGAGTCAATAACTGATCTAAGAGTTTGAATACTGCTGACAGAGCAGAAACTAACAAAAAAGGAAGAAGAAAACAGTATGTGGAAAATAAAAT
>CAVITM010000338.1:0-2155 GCA_963645455.1 Moraxellaceae bacterium
ACCATATACAGCGTCACCTCTTCTTCATCAATTACGCGTAGCGCGTCGATAAAAAACTTCGGATTGAAGCCGATACAGATATCCTTTCCGGTCTTTTCAATATCGATCTCCTCATTCATGGATCCGATAAAGGAGTTGATCTTCAGCTCCATGACGCCATCTTTAATGTCCATGATGATGGGCTTTTTGTCGCCTTCCTTGACCAGCAGCGTCGCACGGTCAATACAGCTGAGAAGCTCACGCTTATTTACCTGAAGCTTTGTCTCATAATCGGTGGATAACATCTGATCAATCCTGAAATATTCTCCCTCGATCAGACGGGATACAACTGTCGTATTCATAAATTCAAAAATAATGTGGTTTTCTGTGATGCCAACTTCCACATCATCATCTACAGAACCCGGTAAAATCTTACTGATCTCATTCAAGGTCTTGCCGGGAACAATCACCTTCTGGTAGGGATAGCTCTCCTTTAACTGGATGGAGCGAATGGAAATACGGTGTCCGTCCAGAGCTACAACCTTCAGATAATTGTCTGAAATCTCAAAAAGCTCTCCGTTCATCAACCGATTCGTATCATTGTCCGCGATGGAAAAGATCGTCTGGCGGATTACTTCCTTGAGTGTGAACTGGGAGATGCGGATGGGAGAATCATTTTCGATATAGGGAAGATATGAAAAATCTTCTCCTGATTTACCGATGATGTTGAATTTTGATTTTTCACAGGTGATCACTGTCTTAAAGGTCGCATCTGTATCAATGGTAACATCATTGTCCGGCAGCTTTCGAACGATTTCTGAAAAAACCTTTGCATCAAGTGCAATGATTCCGTTTTCTATAATCTCTCCATCTATGATGGTCTCAATCCCAAGCTCCATGTCATTTGCGATCAGCTTGATATCGTCTGAGGATGCATCAATAAGAATGCATTCTAAGATCGCCATGGTGGTTCTGGTAGGAACAGCTTTGGATACAATGTTGACACCTTGTAATAGATTGGCTTTCGAACAGATGATTTTCATGTTAAAGGGCAGCTCCTTTCCGGTTTTCTATAAGATAAAATAATATAAATCTTTATCGTAGTATTCTTAGTATAGGATGTTTATAAGTGCATAAGGCTTGAAACCCGCATAAAACCTGTGTTTTATGAAAAAATCCATGTGAAAGACTATGTGTAAAGCATGCGGATGAGACCTTGATGGATTGTGGATTAATTCGGATTGATCTTCTTTTTGATGACCTCGATCTGGTTGCGCATGGCTTCGTTTTCCTGTATTTCAGTCTCAATCTTCTTAATTCCGTGGATAACTGTGGAATGATCCCGTCCGCCAAGAAATGCACCAATGGCATCCTGGGAAGCATCCGTCATGGTCTTTGCCAGATACATGGCGATCATACGTGTTCTGGCAATCTCGCTGGTACGGCTCTTGGAGAGTATCTGATCCATAGAAATCTGAAAATGATCACAGACAATCTCTACGATCAGCTGCAGGGTAATCTCCTGGGGCTTGTCCGGATTGATCATATTCTGAAGCTCATGGACAGCCACTTCCATGGTAATCTCGTTGCCGGTCAGGCGGTTAAAGGCGATGAGCTTGTTGAGTGCGCCCTCTAACTCACGGACATTTGATTTGATATTTGTGGCAATATAGTCTAAAACTTCATTATCGAGAGTGATGCCTTCCTGATCCTGCTTTTTACGTAAAATCGCCATTCGGGTCTCATAATCAGGAGATCCGATATCTGCCATCAGTCCCCATTCAAAACGGGAACGAATGCGCTCCTCCAAGGTCTCCATATCCTTGGGCGGTTTATCTGAGGTCAGAATGATCTGTTTTCCTGCACTGTGCAGCTCATTGAAGGTGTGGAAAAACTCCTCCTGAGTACTTTCCTTTCCTATTATAAATTGCACATCATCGATCATCAAAACATCAACCGTGCGGTATTTTTCCCGAAGCTTGGTCATGGCATTGGCATTACCGGAACGGATGGAATCGATCACTTCGTTTGTGAATAATTCGGATGTGACATAGAGCACACGTGCATCCGGATTCTGTTCCAGAATAAAATTGCCGATGGAATGCATCAGGTGGGTCTTGCCCAATCCGGGACCACCGTAAATATAAAGTGGATTGTAGGTGTCTCCGGGGGATTC
>CAVITM010000339.1:0-2152 GCA_963645455.1 Moraxellaceae bacterium
GTATATTTCTGCTTTTTTCTACTTCTTGTTTTATTGAATCCCAATATAAATATCGCCTTACCAATGAAAATATTTGAAGTTCAATTTCTTTTAGAGGGCTGTTAATATTTAATACAGAATCTGCTCCTGCTTGAATAAGTTCTTTTTTCAGTTTTTCTGGCTTATATATTGGTTCGGGTGTCGAATTTAACGAGTACGCAAGAATCGTGAGAGTTTGATGATGTGATTTTCCTGATTTTTGAATTCGTGACAATACTTTATTCTCAGATTTGACTTATATCACTCAATAAACAGACTCCCTTACGTTATTTCTTACGCTATTGCTGCCTTTTGGGCAGAGTATGCCCGTTGTTTTGCCATGCTGCGTACGAGTTTGCCGAAATTGTACGCCATGATCTTAGTTGTGAAGAACATTTTCGATCTTATCAGGCCAAACACCGGAATCTCATCTACTCGGAATTTGCGTCTTAATACTGATGGTATTCCTTCGATAGCGTTTCTCATGCGTGAAAGCGTCTGATACTCCTCTGTGGATAACTTTTCTGCATACGAGGCACGAGCCACCATCTTAGATGAAATATGCACAGCATAGGTTTTGCGTTGAGGTTTGCCTTTGCACTCCTCACGATGTGGACAGTTCTCACAATGGCATCGGTTAAACTGGGCACGGCAGATGCCGGTTTTCGGATAATACGTGCACTTTTCAGGCGTATGTCCCATAGGGCAATTGATAACTTTTGTTCCGTCATCAGAGAGGCTGAACCTGCTAAAAATTGGGTTCGGAGCCTGTCCATTCAAGGCTGTACTCACAAGCTTAACGTTTTTTACTTCTGCCAGCTTCTGGTTTTCGGTGCTATTGTAGGCTCCATCGGTGATCATGATCTCATTTGGCGAATTATCCTCACGACTGCTGAGATATTCCTCGCAAAAGGCAGAGTCGCTATGAATATTCTTCTCATACTGGATGTCGGTAATCAGACTGTCTCCCTCTTCTCCGACAGTTTCGATAAGATTGCCTACATAACCCTTGTTGCTCTTGCCTGCTTTGCGCCGGAATGTAGCATCGGGATCTGATGGATTCTGCAGGCTGGAAGAAGTGATATCAGCCTTGTTTTTAGGACGGATGTTGCCCTTTTCATCGATCTGCGTCTGCTCGTCAAGAACTCGCAGGAGAAGCTGAAATTCAGAGCTATCCCTCCAGCTTTCTGTATCAAGGATATCGCGGACGATAGCGGCTTCTCGGATTACCTTATCCAAGCGGCTGTCGACATCGTCACTCTTGCAGTAATAAATAACCTTGTTCAGATCATCGGGATCAACATAGTGTTTCAGCTCTTCTGGAATACGCTCCGCGGCATCCTGCTTCTGAAGATATCTGATAGCATTGCGTACTGTGGTGTAAATAATCTCCAAACGGCTCATGTGCTTACAGTTTGATGCCACCATAAGGCTATCCATACGCTTGATGCTGCTGTTCAGTTTCATGAACTGTGCGTAGGTGTCATTTAGTGACTGCATCTCCTCCTTCAGGAGGTCAATCTGAGTTGCACGTTCATAGTTGTACAATCGCTCGCGGAAACGGCTGAAGGTACGGTCACTAATCGGCTGGTCTTTAAGATGTGTTGTATGAAGCGCATACTGAAAACGTATATCGCAACAAATGGATTCAAACAATTCATCCTCTGTCAAGCCGAGATTCTCTTTTAAGATCAAGGCACCGATAATTACATTTACAGGCGTGTTAGCACGTGAGAGCTTACGGTCACTGTAAAGGACAGAAAAACGTTCTTCATTAATAGCCGGAAAAACAATATCTGCAAAATCCTTCGCCCAGGAATTCATCACAATTTTCTGAGTGCGTGGGGAAAGATTGAGGAAGGAGTCTTCCAACGTTAATTGTTGGCTTTGATTGAGCTTGAAAGACATATCGGCACCTCCGTGTTTGATATGTCTATTATACCATTTTTACCTAATAAAATGTTGCATAGTTACGCAATTTTGACACCCGAACCAATATTTTTTCACACAAACTAAATTTGAGGAATTGAATATTTTTCCTCAAACAGCTGAAATAAAAGAAATCAGGTGATTTTTTCTCTGTAAGCGATTGTTAGCGTCAGAGACAAAATCACCTGATTTCTCTTAATAAAAC
>CAVITM010000340.1:0-2145 GCA_963645455.1 Moraxellaceae bacterium
ATGCTTCTGCGTCCGGATAATGGATGATCTTTCGGCAATATGGCAACCAAGCGGTCGGATGACCATGGAAAAGTATGGTAATCCGGATTCGTCTGCTTCGAATCAACTGAAAAAACCAACTCATATCCCATGTGAAACGTCTGCTGTAAGGTCAGGGTACGGCTGAATTCACCTGAGGCTATGGAATACTTGGGATAACGGAGCTTAAAATGATCGGAGAGCATATTGACAATATGGTCACAGTTCATGGAGCGGGCGATGGCAAGCTTGACAATGGAGGAATTTTTGGCATCCAGCTCTGCCAGCTTGGTATTTAAATTCCCGGTTATGGATCTTAAGTTATAGGCAAAGGATAAATACAAAGCGCCATATTCGGTGAGCTCCACGTGCTTGGAACATTTGGTAAAAAGCTTGTGGGAGATGTCTTCTTCCAAAAGATGCATATGCTTCAACAGGCTGGATTCCGACAGATACAGTTCATCTGCGGCTTCAAACAGACTGCCGGTTTCACACAGCTTTATAAATTCGTTATAGTAGATTAATGAATCATGCATATCGTTCCTCCGAATCATATGGTACGGGTGAATAGTTTTATTCTAGCATAGAATTTAAAAGAAGAAAAGTAAGAAAAAAGATTTATGCAATAAATGAATAGATCTTTTGGAGGCAACGAATGGAAAATACCAGAAAAAGAAGGATATTAACAAAGCGATAGGGAAAACGAAACAATAAGAACAGAAAATATGAGATGATGAGAGACGAGATTTATTCAAATTGTGAATAAGTCTCGTCTCTTTTCGATTTGAAAAAGCCATTTCAGTAATCTATGCTTAGGATGTCGTCAATGACAAACAACAATTAACAACAAAGGAGAAGGAAAAAATGAAGAAAAAACTAGTTTCAGTCATTTTGGCCGCATCCATGGCATTTAGCCTGGTGGCATGTGGAAGCAACGGGGGTACAGAATCTGAGACGACAGAATCTGAGGCAACAGAATCGGGGACAGACGCATCTGCAGAGGGGGAAGCCAGTACGGCTACGGTGGAAAATTCCGCATCGCTGACAGATGAGGCAAACATTGATAATTCTGTAGAAAAAGACAGCATCACCATCGGCTGGCAGGATGCCACATCACTTGAACCCTGGGGAACCAACAATGATAATCCGGGCAACTATGAAGTTTATGAAATGCTTTATGAATGTACCGCTGACGGTGAGCGTTATGGAGTGCTTGCAGATGAAAGCAAAGGTGACTTTACTCCGGGATGCGATCACGAGGATGGCACAGGCATCTATACCGTATATATCTATGATTATATCGTAGATCATGCAGGCAATCCGGTTACAGCATCGGATGTGGCATTCAGCTATAACTATCAGTTTAATAATGAGACAACATCCGGCTGGGATGATTTTGTGGAAGCGACTGCAGTAGATGATTATACGGTTCAGTTTGAATTTACCAAGGAACAGTCCAACCTGGGATGGTTTGATAATTTCTTCTGCCGCTGCTTTATCGTCAATGAAGATTCTTTTAACGCATCTGCATCGAAGCTCGCAACGGATATGTGCGGAACGGGACCTTACAAATTTGTGAACTATACATCAGGAGCCAATCTGGAGCTTGAGAAGAATGAGGATTACTGGCAGAAGGATGAGCTTCGTCATCAGGAACAGCAGGCGAATGTGAAGCATCTTACCTTCCAGTTTATTTCCGAAAATGTGCAGCGTGTAAATGGCATTGCAACCGGTTCCCTGGACATGGTTCAGGATATGGCATATGAAAGCATTACAGATTTCGTTGAAGGCGGACAGTATGCAGACAAAGCAAATGTGCAGGCTTATTCCCAGAAGTTTATTTATTATCTGGATCCCAACTGCAGTGAAGATTCTCCCATGCATGATGAGAATCTGCGAAAAGCCGTATATTATGCAATTGATCTGGACGGTCTTGTAACGGCACTTGGCGGATCTTTTTCAAGATTATATGCCTATGCAAATGACTATTACAGTGACTACGATATGGTAGATTGGGCGAATGTCGAAACTTACAATTCGAAAACGTCTGTAGATGCAGATACCGTACAGCAATATCTGGATGCTTCTGATTACAACGGTGAGACACTTACACTTATGGTATTTAGT
>CAVITM010000341.1:0-2141 GCA_963645455.1 Moraxellaceae bacterium
AAATATAATAGTACACCGGCTGTCCGCCATTGTTGACTTCTACCTCAACGTCCGGGTACTTTTCCTGCAGCTTGTCTGCCACAGCCGATGCATCTTCTTCTGACACATCTGCGCCATAATAGAGGCTGATGATTCCGCTCTCCTCGCCCACGAGCTGATCTACCATATCCATCAATGTCTGCTCCAGTTCTGCGTTCACAGACAAAATACCGGCATCTCCGATGCCCATATAATCATTTTCCTTGATATTCTTGCCGTCAATCGTCGTATCACGAACCGCATAGGTGATCTCACCACTCTTTACCGAAGCAAGTTCCTGGGTCATGCGCTGCGCATTCTCCTGGGCCGACAGCTCGGGAATAAAATTAATGAGGGCAGTGATCCCCTGGGGAATGGTCTTGGTCGGGATCACATGGATCGTCTTCTCCTCAGATAAGGATGCTGCCTGATTGGCTGCAAGAATAATATTTTTGTTGTTGGGCAGAATAAAAATATTCTTTGCCGGAACCTGCTCAATGGCCTGCAGAATATCCTCCGTGCTGGGATTCATGGTCTGGCCGCCCTCGATCAGGGCATCTACGCCCAGACCGCGGAAGATCTCACTGAGGCCATCTCCCACAGATACACTGATAAAGCCCATGTCCTTCCATTCCGGTGCTTCTTCCGCCGCCTGCTCTGCCTCTTCTGCCGCCTGCTGTGCTGCCAGCTTCTCGGCATCCTTGATCAGACGCTCCTGATGCTCCTCACGCATATTGTCGATCTTGATCTTACTGAGGGAACCGTGGGTGAGTGCCTCCTGGATCGCAAGACCCGGATCGTTGGTATGCACGTGGGTCTTGACAATCTCATCATCTGCCACAACCACAATCGAATCACCGATTGAATTTAAAAACTCCTTATATTTTGCAATCTGCATATCGCTAAGGGGCTGATCCAAAACAATAATAAACTCGGTACAATAGCCGAATTTGATCTCTGCCTGGGTCTCAGCTGAGATCTTTGTGATGCCTGCGGTACCTGTTCTGTCTGCCTGAAAGCTGCTGTAGTCAATCTTTTTGCCCATGAGTGCGTCATAAGCGCCCTCCAAAACAACAACCAGACCCTGACCGCCGGAATCCACAACACCAGCCTCTTTTAACACGGGAAGCATCTCCGGAGTCTTCTTCAGTACACGCTTGGCCTCGTCAATGACGGCACGGACAAATACACACAGATCATCTGTCTGCTCCACCATATCGATGGCTTTGTCAGCTGCGCCTCTGGCCACTGTAAGGATCGTGCCCTCTTTGGGCTTCATAACTGCCTTGTAGGCTGTCTCTACAGCCTTGTCACAGGCTTCTGCTAAAATCACCGTATCGAGGGTATCATAGGATGCGATTACCTTTGTAAATCCACGGAAAAGCTGGGATAAAATCACGCCGGAATTTCCTCTGGCTCCACGCAGCGATCCGGAGGAAATGGCCTTTGCCACCGATTTCATGGACAGCTTTTCTATATTGCTCACTTCCTTGGCAGCCGAAAGAATCGTCATAGACATATTCGTTCCGGTATCGCCATCCGGCACGGGAAATACGTTCAGCTCATTGATCCATTCCTTCTTTGCGTCCAGATGCTTGGCACCTGCAAGAAACATTTTTGCAAACAGTTTGGCATCGATCTTTTCTATGTTTTGCACCGTTTGTTCCACTTGTCTTATCCTCCTAGTCGATTACCCGTACGCCTTCGACGGAAATATTGATTTTTTTTATTTTCATACCGGTAAATTCCTCCACGCGGTATTTCACAGTTTCCTTCAGATTATCTGTAACGGTAAAAAGACTCACGCCATAGGATATAATCACATGAAAATCAATGCTGATCTCGTTCTCATCATCCACTGTCACCTGAATTCCATGGGAGAGGTAATCTCTCTTCAGCAGCTTTACAAGACCATCCTTCATATTTACCGCAGCCATACCTACAATACCAAAGCACTCCACTGCAACGGAGCCTGCATAGGTAGCAATCACTTCCGGGTCAATGGTAACCGTACCTAAAGAATTGGTTAATTGTCCATTCATAGTCAAACCTCCCTGTCATTTACCGGCATAATCGGCAATCTCTCTCAAGCCTTTTATGCCGTAGTCTATTTTATTCTATAC
>CAVITM010000342.1:0-2122 GCA_963645455.1 Moraxellaceae bacterium
ATTTTACATCTATGTAGTATGGGAGTAATTGAATTTACATAATTACCAACAACTTCAATAGTTGGATTTTTAACAGCTAATTCAGCTACATATTCTTCATGTGTTTTCTTCTTTATAACTTTTTCACCTCCCTATATAGTCAAGTGTTTTTTCCTTATTTTTCAAGGAATTTTTAGTTTCATATCTCAGATGAATGAGCCAAGGAGATGGATATTTCTCTGTATCTGGTACGAAAATAGCAGGTTTAAGGTATACGAAGTAAAACGTCTCTATTCTTCGTTTTACATGGCCTTGTGTATGCCCTTCCTTCTACGGCGACGTACCTCCCGTGTCTACCAGGATCTCCTTTCGTTTCCGATGGGTCCTAACTTCCTTCGTTCCGCCTGTCCATAACCAGGGTGTCAGCTTAGCTCCTTTGCAGGGTCATGCCCTATGGAAAATATTCCTGCCGACTACCGGCTCATTCTTTGTATTAATTCTTACTGACTTGATGCTCATGGTTCCCTTTCCGGCACCTTCCGGTGGACGTTTTCCCGGTTTGTTCTTCCATGTTCTCAGCTTTCCTGTTACAGCTGAATTCAATTCTCAACCATTGCCATTTAGAACTCAATTCAACTGTAACAAGATGTTTCTTGTCTGTTTCGTTCTTTTTATTTCCTATGCTGCCTGTGCCTGGGGACGCTTGATATCCCCCCTCAGCTTTTCTGCATCATAATCTATACCCTTTGTCAGGATTGTGTAGAAAATCCTCAGTATCTTACAGGCCACTGCCACCACTGACTGCATCTTTTTTAGTGGATTGTCTTTACGGGTTCGATAATACTCATGTATTTCCCGAAACTCTTCATTCTTTCCTATCAGTGATATCGCAGCTTCATACAGTACATACCTCAGTCGCTTCCTTCCACGGTAGCTGATCCGGCTCTCACCATTATGCTTACCAGAGTCGTTTGCAACGATTGCATATCCTGCCAGCTTTTGCAGTTGTTTAGGGTTGTCAAAACGTCCAATGTCTCCCACCTCTGCGATAAATCCGCTGACTGTAGCCAATCCAATCCCTTTGATTTCCATCAGTTTATCTGCATATGGAATTTCTTTCAGTTTATCCTCTATGCCCTGAAGCAGTTCTTCCTGCCTTGACGCATATACATCCATGTCACTCAGCAGATTTCTGAGTTCTATCCTGGCTGCTTCCGGTGCCTCCTTACTGCCAACGCTATGCTCTGCAGCCGTTACCAGGGTCTTTGCCCTCTTCATTCCGGCGCCTCTCAGTTTAGCGTCTCTCCAGATACGGTTCACACCCTCCGCACCCAGTCTTCTGATATCTTCCGGAAGCGGTGCCACTTTCAGCACCATCCGTCCACTGACTGCCTTTAAATCCCCATAAACGTCTTGATATTCAGGAAAGTAGATGGAAAACCATCTGGCAATCCGGTTCTTGATCCTTGTAAGCTCCTCCTGCGTCTGAAACCGCAGGTTCGACAAGTTTCGGATCTCTGCATAAATACCGGTTGGTATGTACGGATAAGAAAAGCGTCCTTCATTAACCAGTGCTGCGATCGTCTTGGGATCCTTCCGGTCGTTCTTGTTGGGATTGTTATCATCCAGTTCTTTCGACTTCTTAACATGATGGGGATTTACATGCACCGGCTTCATTCCGCAGTCCTGCAGGAATTTCCCTAATGCAAACCAGTAATGACCGGTCGGCTCCATTCCGGGAATCACAGCGGTTTTGCCATGTTTTTCTGCTATGTCTTCCACCCATGCCTTGAATGTAAGGAATCCTTCTTCTGTGTTGCTGAATTCCAGTGGTTTTTTGGTATACTCGTAATTCCGCCAGTCAAAAGCTCTGGCATAGTGAGTTACACTACCGACATCAATACCAACAATTAAAGTTTTTTCAGTTATGGATGCAATTTTTGCGTTTTGTGTGTTACAATTCATTTTAGATACCTCTCTGTCTTATAAGATTTTTACTAACCTGCAAAGTCAGTAATCTTATTTTACACTGAGGTATTTTTTTCTCAACCTTCTTTCTTTGGATTCCCTATATTTGAATTATACAGGAAGCTCCTGTTATGTTATTCTTTATTAATGATTTTCCTGCTCATGTAGTTCGTGT
>CAVITM010000343.1:0-2122 GCA_963645455.1 Moraxellaceae bacterium
TCACAAAAGGAAGACAATACTCAGAAAGACTGGAGAGATTTGCAACAGCACGTGAAAGGCAATAGTCATATTGATCACGATAGTTTTTGTCACGTGCCAGTTCCTCTGCTCTGGCATGAATTGCCGAAATACCTGTCAGCCCCAGTGCATCGATCACATCATTCAAAAAGAGAATCCGTTTATTAAGAGAATCCGCCAGTGTCATATGCAGATCCGGAAATAAAATCTTCAGCGGCAGACCGGGAAAGCCTGCACCTGTCCCAAGATCAATGATGGAAGCAGATTTTTCCAGATCTACAAAATGTGCCAGTGAGAGACTGTCCAAAAAATGCTTGTCCAGTACCTCTTCAAAATCCGTGATTGCAGTCAGGTTCATTACCTTATTTTTTTCGACCAGCATCTCATAATAGGTAATCAGCTGATCTTTCTGTTCCTCAGAAAATCCGATTTCCCAGGACGTTAAAATATTTGCAAATCGAGTAAAATCGTAACTCATACATACTCCTACTTCACACCAAGATATACAAGCAGCACAGAAATATCAGCAGGAGAGACTCCCTGAATCCTGGAAGCCTGTCCGATAGACAAAGGCTTCAGCTTATTTAACTTTTGCCTGGCCTCGATTCGCAGACCGCTGATCTGTTCATAATCAAGCTCTGGCGAAAGCTTTTTATTTTCCAGGCGCTTGAACTCTTCCACCTGCTTACATTGTCTGGTGATATATCCCTCGTATTTGATATTAATATTGACCTGTTCTCTGACTTCCGGATGCAGATCAGGTCGATCCGGATCCAGTGGCGCCAGCAGCTCGTAATTTAATTCAGGTCTTCGGATCAGTTCCGTTAATGTCATGCCGGTGTTTAACTCCACGCTCTCATGCTCTGCCATAAATTCCTGAGTCTTTTTATTAGCTCCTACGATCACATGAGAAACCCGTTCCACTTCCTGGGCGATCAGCTTCTTTTTCAACTGAACCCATTCATATCTTTCATCTGAGATCAGGCCCACCTCATGACCCTTTTCAGTCAAACGAAGATCCGCATTATCCTGACGCAGCAGCAGACGATACTCAGCCCTGGAAGTCATCATACGATATGGCTCCACACTTTCCTTTGTCACCAGATCATCGATCAGTACTCCAATATATGCCTCACTTCGGTCAAGGATCAAAGGCTCTCGTCCTAACAATTTCATTGCAGCATTGATACCTGCGATAATTCCCTGGGCTGCAGCCTCCTCATAGCCGGAGCTTCCGTTTGACTGACCGGCACTAAAAAGGCCACTGATTTTTTTAAACTCAAGCGTGGGATAAAGCTGGTTCGGATCAAAACAGTCATACTCGATGGCATAGGCATTTCGCGTGATTTTACAATGCTCGAGTCCAGGCACGGTGCGATACATGGCATACTGCACATCCTCAGGAAGAGACGAAGACATACCGGAAATATACATTTCATTGGTATGAATCCCCTCCGGCTCCACAAACAGCTGATGCCGGCTCTTATCTGCAAACTTTACCACCTTATCCTCGATGGACGGACAATACCTGGGTCCAATGCCATCGATCACACCGGAATATAAGGGGGAGCGATCCAGATTGGCACGGATAATCTCGTGAGTCTGTTCGTTGGTATAAGTAAGCCAACAGGAGACCTGCTCCTTTTGGATTGACTCGGGATCCGTCGTAAAGGAAAAAGGAACGATCCGTTCATCACCAAACTGCTCAGTCATTTTTGAAAAATCAATGGATTTCCGGTCAATCCTGGCTGGCGTGCCGGTCTTAAAGCGACGCACTTCGATCCCGTTTTTGATCAGGGAATCTGTCAGATGATTTGCTGCCTGCAAACCATTTGGACCTGTATGGGTCACCACATCCCCATACAGACATCGCGCTTTCAAATATACACCTGTACACAGAATCGCAGCTTTGCAGTGATAGGTGGCGCCTGATACTGTCTTGACACCTGTCAATACATTGTTTTCTACTAGGATTTCAGCAACCTCTGCCTGCCGGATCGTCAGATGCTCCTGATTCTGAAGTGTCAGCCGCATTTCTCTGGAATAATCCGATTTATCTGCCTGGGCACGAAGAGAATGAACAGCAGGACCTTTTGATTTATTC
>CAVITM010000344.1:0-2116 GCA_963645455.1 Moraxellaceae bacterium
CCCTTATGAGTCTGGACGAGGGACTCCAGAAGGCAGTAGATTGCATGAAGGACTGCATCATCCGCCAGCCGAAACTGACCGGCGCACGTTGGATTTAAAAATATAAGACTGTATTTCCAGTGGAAATATGCACCGTCAATCGAAAAAAGTATGAAAAAAGATTGACGGTGCATAATAATCGTGATATATTTAACCTTGCGATGGAAGTAGGTCTTTTTTTTATGCCTAAAATTAAGTAGAATAACGGAGGTGGAAGTTGTGCGCACGAGAATTACTTTAGCATGCACAGAGTGCAAGCAGCGTAATTACAACATGACGAAAGACAAGAAGACTCACCCGGACAGAATGGAGACAAAGAAGTACTGCAGATTCTGCAAGACTCATACCCTGCATAAGGAGACAAAGTAGGATCCATTCAACCGAGACTGAGCAAAGGAAGTGATAACATGGGATCAGAGAAAAATATCGAAACCCAAAAAACAAGTTGGTTCACCGGTCTGAAGGCTGAATTTCGTAAGATTATCTGGCCGACCAAAGAGAACGTTGCCAAGGAGACAACAGCAGTTGTTATCACGTCAATCATCTTAGGTCTGATCATCGCGATTCTGGATTTTATCATCCAGTATGGCGTTAATTTCCTTGTTGGATTATAGGAAGGATGAGGTGAGGGTATGGCAGAAGCAAATTGGTATGTAGTGCACACCTATTCGGGTTATGAGAATAAGGTAAAGGCCAACATTGACAAAACAATTGAAAACCGTCATCTGGAGGATCAGATCTTAGAGGTTCGCGTACCGATGCTGGATGTGGCAGAGTTGAAAAACGGTGTCAGAAAACAGGTACAGAAAAAGATGTTCCCCGGTTATGTACTGATCAACATGGTCATGAACGATGACACATGGTACGTAGTCAGAAACACCCGTGGTGTGACAGGCTTTGTAGGACCGGGATCCAAACCGGTACCCCTGACTGACATGGAAATGCACAATCTTGGCATCAAGACAGAGGGCGTGACAGTAGATTTTGAGGAAGGCGATACCGTTACCGTCATCGGAGGTGTCTGGAAAGACACGGTTGGCGTCATCCAGTCCATGAATCATAACAAGCAGATCGTGACAATCAATGTTGATTTATTCGGCCGCGAAACGCCGGTAGAAATTGGTTTCGCAGAAGTCAAGAAGACTTATTAAATCTTCTTAGAAAAGAAGGAGGAATTTTCCAAATGGCAAAGAAAGTAGAAGGATATATCAAGTTACAGATCCCTGCCGGAAAAGCTACACCAGCACCCCCGGTTGGACCTGCCCTTGGACAGCACGGTGTAAACATCGTGGAGTTCACCAAACAGTTTAATGCAAGAACGGCAGATCAGGGAGATCTGATTATTCCTGTAGTGATCACCGTATACGCAGACAGAAGCTTCAGCTTCATCACGAAGACTCCGCCTGCTCCGGTACTGATCAAGAAAGCTTGCAACATCAAGAGCGGTTCGGGCGTTCCGAACAAGACCAAGGTTGCAACTATCTCCAAAGCAAAGCTTCAGGAAATCGCAGAGCTGAAAATGCCCGACTTAAACGCAGCCAGCCTTGAGGCAGCCATGAGCATGATCGCCGGCACCTGCCGCAGCATGGGCGTGACGGTTGAAGAGTAGACCGAAAGCAACTAGCGACTGGCGAGCGTAAGCGAAGACAGAGCGTGTTGCGAGGTCGTTCTTTGAGATTAGTGAGAACGAGTGTAAACGAAGTTCGAGCTTAGCGAAAAGAACTTCATTATTTTCAGCATTTTTAGCAAAATTAAAAACTTAGGCAAATTCATCGAAAAGACTTTTGATACTTTATCGTGGAAGGGCGAACAGCCCGCTAATACCACTAGGAGGTAATTCATAATGAAAAGAGGAAAAAGATATAAAGAGGCTGCAAAAAATATTGACCGCAGTGTTCAGTATGATGTAGCTGATGCAATCGCCCTGGCTAAGAAGTCAGCGGTTGCAAAGTTTGATGAGACAATCGAGGTTCATATCAGAACCGGTTGTGATGGTCGTCATGCAGAGCAGCAGATCCGTGGTGCAGTTGTACTGCCTCATGGAACTGGTAAGACCGTAAAGGTATTGGTTTTCGCA
>CAVITM010000345.1:0-2116 GCA_963645455.1 Moraxellaceae bacterium
ACCATGCCTTTTCTCGCTGACATAGTATAGGGCACATTGGATCGTTTGCACGCTTCTTCAAAATATGGCGCAGCCGCATACAGGACCTCATCTGTACTGTAAAAGAAATGGATATCGTGCACACCACTGTAATCACCTAAAGAGCCGGAAAGCATGTATTCCGGTACATTTTCATTTCCATGCCGCATGTACTGATCTTCATAGAACATAAATTTATAATCCACACAGACATCCTTTTGACTCAGCTCCTGCATTCTCTTTCTCTCTGCATCATTATGCGGGCATTCTCCCGGAGAGGAAACTACGATGTGATATGGTGCGGGCAAAGGAGTGGCCTGCGCATTATTGTGGGCAGCTATACCAAGTGCCAGCGCTCCACCGGAAGATAAACCGCTGGTGCTGATATTTCCACCACCGTAGATTTCGATCATCTTTTTATAGCATTCATAAGCCATGGCATAGGTTTCCGTAATGCAATGTTCTGTGCATAGCGGATAAAACGGGAACCAAACATCACAGCCTGTTGCCTTGCAGATCTTCCCTGCATAGGAAACATCCCCCTGATCCGGCCCGATCATCATGCCGCCTCCAAAGAAAAACAAAATAGCTTTCTTTGACGGTTTCTCATTCTGCCTTATAACCAGACAGGAATATTTCTCCAATATCACCTGCTCTTCATAATGAAATTTGTGGTCCTTTGGAATAAAGAAATCTCTTTTTTCATTTATTTTATTTACTTTTTTAACGAACTCTTCCTGCGGCAAGGCAAACATTTTCTTAAGCCCCGTCAACTTAAATCCATGATATAGTATTTTAGCCATTAAGCTCATGATTTTGTCCTCACCATACTTTCTCAATCCAATCAACACATTCCTGTCCCATAATAACTCGCTCCCTGGCACATTCTTCCGGATATTGCCGTTCTGATTTGATAAACCATTTGATTGCCTTTCCACAGTTCTCCAGCATCATATGGCTCATATGTTTAAAACAGATATGCTTGTGGGGATAAGGAAATTGGTTCCTGTTCAGGCGTTCTTCCAGCTTTTCACAGCTTTCCTTAGAGGGCCATATCGTATCCACTTCCGTTGAAAACATCAGAATAGGGGCTTTGATCTTCTCAATCGGAATAATCGAAGCCGAATTGATTTTTTTACCGGTGTTAATCGACAGAATGTTATATTCCTTGTTTTTCATCATTTCTTTCATCACCGGCAATTTTCTCGTTTTGTAAGGTGTATAAGGAATTTCCTCTCCTTTGTATGACCAGCAGCTTGTTCCGGAAGGAGTCGTTCCATTCATCCCTTCGCTGTAGAACCAGGATGGAATTTTCAGAATAAGGCAGCTCAGCTCACGAAATGCAATTGCTGCCGCAGCTGCATATTCTGCTCCTTTTGAGCATCCTTCAATTCCAATTTTTTCATATCCTAAACCGGCTAGCCAATCTATGGCCGCCTTGATATTTTCAAGCTCTATTTTATTCAGGTTTTTTACAGAATGTTTTGTTTTAAAATAGCCCAGAGCCAGAGCAGGAATCCCGTTATCCTGCAAATATTTTGCCAGCTTTCCAGCATGCTCCAGACCGCCTTCGCTGCCGGATAATACAATCATAACTTTATCTTTCCTTCCGGCGACAGGATATAACACACCATCTGCTTTATGCAGGATTACTTTTATCGTCTCAGAATCTGCCATTTTAAGTCCTCGCTTTCCTGTTCTTGCTGCTTTTTTGGATCTTTTCCTCATCCCAATATCATGGCCATCACTCCTGCGATCAGGCAGCAAGGCAGTCCGATCAGCATTCCCACAATGGATCCTTTGATGTGAAACATATAATCATGGTAAGCATCCACCAGGTCCTCTGTTCCCGGAATAACACATCTCTTGGAATGGCAAAACCAGACACAGTCCAGAATAAAAGCGTCATACCAGTCCACTATTGTCCAGATCAGATAGGAAACTCCAAAGCCGGAAATAAAAGTAATGCAGCCGTTTACATATCGCACGATCAGACCAATGATAATGCCAAAAACTATCATGATGGGCCATTTCTTCTTGACTCTCTGTGCAAGGGTAAGGGGTCTGTCACCGGAAACTCTTCCCTGATCAATGAGCC
>CAVITM010000346.1:0-2115 GCA_963645455.1 Moraxellaceae bacterium
CAGAAACATTAAAACGTAATAGTAGTAACGATTAGGCAGTCTGGTGGAGGACGGAAGTCAGCCCTGATAAGCCTCCGGTTTCATATTTTGAGTAGAGTACGGGTCTTCGACACTTGCTAAATAAAAAAATCCTCACAAACCGCAGAAATGCGGCTTTTTTTATGTCAAATTTTATGTATTTAATTGTTGCATGTGTTGTATGTTTGTGATATAATGGTCTTGGGTGATTATTTATGAAGATATATTTCGATAAACGCTTGAAAGATCCTACCTACTATGGACAGCAGGGATTTAGGAACGGGAAAAAAGTAACATCTAAGAATATAAAGAATTTCGGGAAACATTCAGAACTTCTAAAGATTACTGATGATCCAGAAGCTTATGTGCGTGAGGAAATTCGAAAATGGAACGAGCAGTACAAGGTCGGTAAAACGGAGCTTACCCTGTCTGTTGATTTTGATCAGCGTGTAACCCATACCCAAAATCCTGCATCCTCTTCAAACTGGCTAAATATTGGATATTTTTTTTCTTCAGAATCTTATGAAGGAACTACGATTAAAGGATTTTTTTGACGAAAAAACTTCAGATTGTAAAGTGACTTTTGACTGTTATACCATACACCGCTTCCTCACTTATGCCAGAATCCTTGACCCACTTTCCAAGTATGCTACCTGGAACAAACTTGGCACGTACTATGAAAAGCCCACATTTGATTATCAGCATATCCTTCGGTTTATGGATCTGTTAGAAGAGAATTCCGACGATTATCTTGCATGGTTATTCAAACAGAGCAACCATGTTGTGAAAAGAGATACATCTGTCCTTTATTACGACTGTACGAATTTCTATTTCGAATCCGAGCAGCCAGATGAAGATGTTATTGATGAGGTTACCGGTGAAGTGCTGAAGGGAATGCGCCAGTATGGCATCAGCAAGGAACACCGTCCAAATCCGATCGTGGAAATGGGGCTTTTCATGGATTCGAGAGGAATTCCGATTACCATGTGTCTGCATCCTGGTAACACAAGTGAACAGCTGACTGCCATCCCACTAGAGCAGGAAGTTTTGAAAATGATTCCGGATGCCAAATTTATTTACTGTGCTGATGCCGGACTTGGTTCCTATAACATCCGCAAATTCAACAGTATGGGCGGAAGGGCATTCATTGTAACACAGTCTATTAAAAAGATGAGCGACGTATTGAAAAAAGCAGTATTTAACGATTATGATTACAAGTTACTTTCCAACGATTCGCCCGTCTCCATTGCTAAACTGAAAAACTTTGACCGTTTTGACGAGAAAAATCTTAGCCTATACAAGGATTCTGCTTACAAAGTGATCGAAGCTGACCAGGTATTAGATCTTGGAATATATGAGGATGTGACCCTGAAGAATGGCCGTACCGTTCAGCGAAAAGCCAAAGGAATTCTGAAACAACGAATTATTATTACATTTTCCAGAAAGGTAATGGAATACCAGAGAACGGTACGAAACCGACAGGTTGAGCGTGCCAAACGATTATTAAATCTTAATGATCCGGAAGAAATCAAAAAAGGACCAAATGATGTAAAACGTTTTTTGAAAAGAACTGTCAAAACCAAGTCGGGCGAGAAGGCAAGCGTGGAATATATACTGGATGAAAACAAAATCGCAGAAGAAGAGAAATATGACGGTTATTACGCATTAGCTACGAACCTCCAGGATCCTGCCCAAGACATACTAAATGTCGCCGGAAAAAGATATCAGATAGAAGATTGTTTTCGTATCATGAAAACAAATTTTGATGGACGCCCGGTAAACCACCGACTGCGGGAGCGAATTAAAGCCCACTTCCTTATCTGCTATACAGCGCTTCTGGTTTATCGACTACTGGAAGTACAATTGGATGATCAGGATACTCACATAACGGCGAGTGACCTGATCTCAACCTTAAAGAACATGAATGTAGCAAACGTCCATGACTTGGAATATATGGCACTCTATAATGGAAGTAAAGCTCTTGACGCACTGACTAGACTGACACTCCTGCCGTTGGATCGCCTTCACTACAGACCAAAAGAATTAAATAAAATGATAAAAAATTTTTTGAAATAGGACTCACATACAACATTTTTT
>CAVITM010000347.1:0-2113 GCA_963645455.1 Moraxellaceae bacterium
GCGTAAACACGTCAGTCCATCCCGGATATCTGCAAGCGTTGATTATACGCCGCAATACAGCACCCTCTATCCATATCAGCTTCGGTTTGTTACATTTCATTCTAAGGAGATATCCCATTATTACTCAATGACCACTGTGGATCCCAACAGTGCCATTTATGTAAATCTGGAAAAAGATGAGATTGCAGACCGACTGCCGAAAGAACTTCATCAACATGATTTTTATGAATTAATGTTTGTATTAGACGGGGAGGCATATCAGAATATAGAGAATATGAGACACCTGTATACAGCAGGAGGCTGTTGTATTCTGAATAAAAACGTCAGACATACAGAAGAATATCTGACTGATTTTCGCGTTGTATTTTTATCTCTTACAGACGAAATGCTAACGGTAATTGCATCTTTTTTCGATCATGCCCTCTTCGATGTGGAACGCAACCGTAAGAAATCTCAAACTGAGCAATTTTTGTTTGATAATCTTGGCCATCCCGCTTCACAGAGCAAGGACTACATGGATTTCATTCCCCATCAAAACCATCAGTGGGTCATTGAACATGTCCATAATATTTTTGAAGAGATAACAAAGGAATCCCTGACTCCTAAGGTCGGTTCCTCCTTCCGGATTTATGAGCTGATCTACACATTGCTCTTTGAATTAAATAATGAAACAGCTTATACCACATCCCCGGTGAAAATCGGCAGTGATGCCGAGAATAAGCTTTTTAATCAGATCCGTGCTTTACTGGAGGAACCTTATGTCCGGCATTCACGTTCCGAGATTGAAGAAAAATTAAACTATTCCAGTGCCTATTTAAGCAGGATTGTAAACAAATATACCGGTCTGAGTCTCTTAGAATATGAGATGAGCTTTCGCATGAAAGAAGCTGCAAAACTTCTCTCCACTACAAAAGCTCCTGTTTCTGAAATTGTGACTGCATTAGGATTCAGCAACCGCACCCAGTTTTATAAAAAGTTTGAAGAGTATTATCACGCTACTCCGGCAGCCTACCGGAAGCTGCACCTATAGGACCTGCCACTGGCAGTTCCCTCCGGATGCATGGCAACAAAAAATTACAGGTGCAGTCTGCACTACACCTGTAATCTAAATTTGAATGCTTGATTTAGTTATCCTGGGAATCGCTCTCAGACATGGAATAAACCGCTCTCTTCCGAGCCATCTCATCGCTCTCTAAGTACTCATCGTAGGTCGTGATCTTGTCGATGATGGATCCGTCCGGCATGAACTCGATGATTCGGTTGGCTGTGGTCTGTACCACCTGATGATCACGGGAGGCAAACAGCAGCACGCCGGGGAATTTTATCATTCCGTTGTTCAGTGCGGTGATGCTCTCCATATCCAGGTGGTCCGTGGGCTCATCCAGAATCAGCACGTTGGAGCCCTCGATCATCATACGGGACAAAAGCACCCGGACCTTCTCACCACCGGAAAGCACCTTCATGCGCTTCATGCCATCCTCGCCTGCAAACAGCATACGTCCTAAGAAGCCTCGTACATAGGTGGCATCCTTGATCTCAGAAAACTGGGTCAGCCAGTCAGTGATGGTCAGATCGTTGTCGTTGAAGATGGCTGAATTGTCCTTGGGAAAATAGGACTGGCTGGTGGTCACGCCCCACTTGTAATTGCCCTCATCCGGCTCCAGTTCACCGGCAAGAATCCGAAACAGTGTGGTCTTGGCCAACTCGTTGCTGCCCACAAATGCCACCTTGTCATCGTGTCCTAAAATAAAGGATACATCATTTAACACTTTGACTCCGTCGATGGTCTTGCTGAGGTTGTGCACCTCAAGCACCTCATTTCCGATCTCACGGTTGGGGCGGAAATCAATGTAGGGATATTTACGGCTGGAGGGCTTCATCTCATCCAGCTGAATCTTCTCCAGTGCACGTTTTCTTGAAGTCGCCTGCTTGGACTTGGAAGCGTTGGCAGAGAAACGGGAAATAAATTCCTGCAGCTCCTTGATCTTTTCTTCCTTCTTTTTGTTGGCTTCCTTCATCTGCTTGATGAGAAGCTGGCTGGACTCATACCAGAAATCATAGTTGCCGGCATAGAGCTGGATCTTGCCATAATCGATATCAGCCGTATGGGTAC
>CAVITM010000348.1:0-2113 GCA_963645455.1 Moraxellaceae bacterium
TCGCAGGGCAGTCCCAGCAGGGACAAGCCGATCTCATCGCCGTACACCTGGTGGTCATGCTTGGCGATCTCCACTGCTTCGTCGTTAAACAGAGAGGCGTAGGTCATCTGAATCGTGACCTTCAGGCCGTTCTCGTGAGCCAGCCTCTGCTGGGTCTTGAAAATATCCAGTGACTCGGTCAAAAGAGCCCGGTCACCGATGTCCTCTTCCTTGCCCTGTCCGGTAACGGTCGCAGAATACTCCGGAACCATCTCCGGTCTGTGAATCACGTTTAATATGAATTGTTCCATAGTCTATTCTCCTCGTGGTAAGTGTGCTGCCGGGGTCGTATTTTTCGCCCGGCTGAGTCCAGGAATTGTTTTGCCGAGATGCGCGGTTTTGCGCTTGCGCAATCGGTTGTCCTATGTCGAGTATATTACCGTACACCACTTTATGTCAATGTACATGTTTTATAAAAAAAATGCGATTATTTCGTCGAATCTTTCAACATAACCTCATAGGGCAGCAGCGTCTTCATGGGCACCTCCAGCCCTTCAATGAGCTGCAGCAGCAGCTTGCAGGCCACCATGCCCACTTCCTTGGCATCAAAGGACAGAGATGTGATGGATGGCACATGGTCATCCAGGATCGTACTATTGTAAAAGGATGCCACCCGCACATGGCCCGGCACCTGGACCTTCTTTTCCCGAAGGACCCGAAGAACCCGGCTGGTGTCCGCATCATCCATGCACAAAATGCAGTCCACGCCCCGCGCCAGGATCTCGCCTACGGTTTTTTCTACCTGCGTCCGGTTGTCCGGGTTCAAAAAAAGCAGGCTCTCATCCAAGGGAATCCCCTGCTCCTCATACGCCTCCCGGAATCCCTCCAGACGGCTCCTGGTGACCACATAGCCCTCGTCCTCGCCTACCAGGGCGATCCGCCCAAAGCCCCGCGTCAGCAAATAAGAGGTCAGCTCCCTGCAGGCGCTGCGGTGGTCGTGGTCGATCTGCACCACATCCGAATAATCCGTGCTGCCGGTGGTGACAAAGGGAATCTTCTTCTGCTGCAGATAAGCCAGCTGGGCATCCTCCAGAAAGGTGCGCATCAGCACCACGCCATCCACCTTGTGATTTGCGATGATCCGCTCCAGAGAAGAGATGTCATTCATCCGGCAGGTGGTCATGAGGATGTCATATCCGGCACTCTCCGCCATCTCCTGAATCCCGAAGAGACAAGCCTGGAAAAAATTCCAATCCACCACCTCATAATTGCGGGGCATAGCCACACAGAGATTGTAGGTCTTGGACTGGGCCAGCCCCTGGGCGATGACATTGGGCTTGTAATCGTGCTCCTCAATATAATCCAGCACGCGCCGCCTGGTCTCCCGGCCGATGCGCCCCTTTCCCGAGATCGCCCGGGACACAGTAGTCTTGGAAACCCCCAGCGCCTCCGCCACATCGGCAATCGTAAGATCTTTTTTCTGTTCCTTCTCCGCCATACTCATTCGCTCCGTTCCAGGCCTGGTTTTGACACTTTTCCAAGGCGATTTAGGCCTGGTTTTGACACTTTTACCTGCGTGTGAAGCCACTATTTCCTCCACACCATCTTGTTCACGACTCCGGTGTAGCTCTGGATGATCTTGGCGACCTTGGTGCTCACATCCTCTGTATAGTAGGGGACCGGAATGCCATGATCTCCGTTTTCATTCATGGCTACTGCGGTCTCCACTGCCTGCAGCACGCCATCATCTGCGATGCCTGCCAGAACGAAACAGCCCTTGTCCAGGGCCTCCGGGCGCTCGGTGGAGGTACGGATGCAGACCGCCGGGAAGGGATGTCCGATTGATGTAAAAAAGGAGCTCTCCTCCGGCAAGGTACCGGAATCCGAGATCACCGCAAAAGCATTCATCTGCAGATGATTATAATCGTGAAATCCCAGAGGCTCATGGAGCTGCACCCGGGGATCCAAGCGAAAACCTCTCTGCTCCAGATATTTTTTAGATCTGGGATGGCAGGAATAGAGGATCGGCATATCATAAGTCTCTGCCAGCTTGTTGATGCTGGTGAACAGGTCGATAAAATTCTCCTCCGTATCGATATTTTCCTCCCGATGGGCGGACAGAAGCATATAGCGT
>CAVITM010000349.1:0-2105 GCA_963645455.1 Moraxellaceae bacterium
AAGATAATCTGCTCAAAACCGTGTAGTTTTAAATCGTCAAAACGACGAAACTATGCAAAATTAGGCGAAATAATAGAACAATAGCGGGGAAAAAGAGACTTTTTCAAAAGTTTTCTTTAAAAATTGTTTCATTTCATTCGATTGCTGCCGCTCCACGCTTAACCGTTGACTGCATTCCGCATCTCTTCCAGCATATCGTTTTTGATCTTCCACAATTTCGGAGACAGATCGACATAATAGCGATGGGGATTTTCAAAGCGTTTTACTTCGTCCCACAGATGGGAGAGCTGATCTGCGCAATAGGCGCGCACCTCTTCAATGTTCGGCACCTTATATACCAATTCACCGCCCTGGAAAATCGGCTCAAGGATGCTTCGTGCAGTAAAGTTAGAGAAGTACTTCTTTTTCCACGTATTTTCCGGGTCAAACAGCTCAATCGGTTTGCTCTCGTCAATCGTTTCGTCATACAGGCACATGACGTCTGCAAATGCTTCGCCGCTGGCGTTGTCAAACAAACGATAAACTTTCTTGAAGTGGGGCGTAGTGATCTTAGCAGCGTTCTCACTGATTTTGATCTTGGGGATAATGGTGCCGTTTTCGTCCTCGATGGCGGCCAATTTATACACGCAGCCAAACACTGGGTCACTCTTAGCAGTAATCATTCTCTCGCCAACGCCAAAAGAGTCCAGCTTTGCGCCCTGCAGCAACAGGTCACGGATCAGATATTCATCCAGTGCGTTAGACGCGACGATTTTGCACTCTGTCAAGCCTGCATCGTCCAGCATCTTTCGCGCCTTGCGGGAAAGGTAAGCGAGGTCGCCGGAATCGATACGGATGCCGCATTTTGTGATTCCCTTTGGCAACAGAACTTCTTTGAAAACCTTGATTGCGTTGGGAACACCGGAGCGCAGCACGTTATAAGTGTCTACCAGCAGGGTAGCGTTGTTGGGATACAGCTCGCAGTAGGTCTTAAATGCGGTGTACTCATCAGGGAACATCTGCACCCAAGAATGTGCCATTGTGCCGGTTGCCGGAACCTTATAATCCCGGTCTGACTGTACGCATGCAGTACCGGCACAGCCTGCAATATAGGAGGCACGTGCGCCCAGAATTGCACCGCTGGCGCCCTGAGCGCGCCGCGAACCGAATTCTGCAACTGGCCGGCCTTCCGCTGCGCGGACAATGCGGTTTGCTTTTGTTGCAATCAGGGACTGATGGTTTAGCTCTAATAAAAGGTAAGTTTCAAGGAACTGTGCCTGAATGGCAGGAGCACGAACGGTCAAAATCGGCTCACCGGGGAAAATCGGCGTTCCTTCTGGAACAGCCCAAATATCGCCTGTAAACTTGAAGGTGCGCAGGTAATCTAAAAATGGCTCTACAAATCCGCCCTTGTTGCGTAGATACTCGATGTCCTCGTCGGTGAAACGTAGGTTCTGAATATAGTCGATGATTTGTTCCAGGCCAGCGGCGATTGCAAATCCACCGCCATCCGGAACGCGGCGGAAGAAGATGTCGAAATAAGTGATGCGATCTCTTAACGGAGTTTGAAAATAACCATTTGCCATGGACAGTTCATAAAAGTCGCATAGCATGGTATAATTGGTGCTGTGAGTCATAAAAGTTTCCTCGTTTCTACATTCAATGAAATGAGTGTTTAGTTGATGGTATTATAGTCTTGACACCTGTAAAAAGCAAGTGTTATGTTTGCAAATCGTTTATTCTATGTTAAAATAATGTAGCATAACAGGAGGGGAGCCCCATGAGTTTGTTTTTGTGTCCAATTTGCCGTCAGCCTTTAAAACAGGACGAGAAGCGTTATTTTTGCGCTGGCGGTCATAGCTTTGATATCGCGTCTGCAGGCTATGTTCATCTTTTGCCTGCAAATCAAAAGCATTCGTTGTTGCCCGGCGACGATAAAAACATGGCTTCCGCTCGCAATCGTTTTCTAAGCGGCGAATGGTATCATGTATTGCGAGATGCAATTGCATCTTGTGTAGTGGTCCATCTCCCTGAGAATGGTTCTTTCTTTGACTCAGGCTGCGGAGAAGGATATTATACAGCTGGCGTTATGGAGGCACTTCGGCAAAGAGGAGACAATGCTACAG
>CAVITM010000350.1:0-2099 GCA_963645455.1 Moraxellaceae bacterium
GAGAAAGGGTTTCAGCCTATCTCTGATAAATGTCCACAGATATCGTTACAGGCTCTTCCTTTGGCAATCAAAGTTATGCTGCAAGAAGGTTCCTTGCACGTTCAATCTGTTCTTTCTTGATTTCAGATGCTATACGGCTGATTTCATGGCCAGCGAATCTGTCCAGTACATCACGGATCAGTGGCTGGTAACCTACCCCTTCAACTTCCGCTATCAGTTTCAGTGAATCGATGAGTTTCACTGGAAGGCGGATTGAAATGGCTTTCATGCCGATTGCTCGGTCAAGTTCCTCCTCTTCTTCAACTGGTGCGACTTTGACATAGCGTTCATCTGCTCCGTATTCCCTGTTATCCCACTTATCAGCATCTTCCAATATATCGTTCAATCTATCTTTATCCATTTTAATACCCGTATTTATTATAGATACGGAACTCTTCCTGATTAGGGTCATATGCAGACTTCAGGAAATATTTCCCGTCTCTGTAAACGTAAGTTATTTTCAAATATCTATTCTTGTTTGTCTGTGCAATAAACCATCTTGTAGGTGGTTTTGTTCTATTCTCTGGTCTGTCATCAATCAACAGGTGGCCATCTCTATTTTCAAAACATTGCTCAACTTCACGTCTTGTGACACCGTGTTTTTTGTCGAGCTTTTCCTCAATAATTTCGCTGATAATAATATTGGGATTTTGTGGAATCATTTCAATCCTTCATAAGTCACGTATATACAATACATTGCTTTCTTATCTATGGCAACGACTGTTACATATATATACAACAGTTAATCCAGTTTCTCAGCCAGCTCTTCCGCTGTAGCGTTGTAATACGTCATCAACTGCTTCAGGTCCTTATGCCCCACCATACGAGCCAGATCAAGAACATCCAGCTTTTTAGCCAGGTGGGTAATCGCCTCGTGCCGGCTGTCATGAAAATGCAGATTCTCAATTCCTGCTTTGTCGCGGTACTTGCGGAACAGCGCATCCAATAAACCAGAACGCATATTGAAGATGTTGGCACCATCCTTCGGCATGTACTTCAGTAATTCAACAGCCCTCCTCGTCAACGGTACAGTCCTGCTGGTGCCGTTCTTCGTCATCGGTAGAAAGGCAGTCCGCTTGTTCAGGTCCACATTCTTCCAGGTGAGTCCCAATATCTCACCGGCACGCATGGCTGTTTCAATGGCAAACAGGAAAGCCACAAACATCTTCTGCGTGGATGTCGTGCAGTTCGTCAAGTTTTCTACCGAGTACATCGTGGGTAATGTTCATCCTGTGCTCAAGCCAAGTCTTGTCCATGTCTAGCCTCCGTATCGTTTAAGTGCCTCAATGAGATAACTGCCATCAGTCCGGTCAAATCTGAACGGTACGCCGAGAACCGGCATTCGCAGAGTTGCCTGCTTGTCAAAAGCGGAGTTGAGAAATCGCTCGATGACATCCAGCACAAAGTTGCCGTCTGCGTCGAGGAACCCCATAGCCGACAGCAGTGGACGGTAGGTGTGTATCACGTCTTTCATGCGAGCCAGTCCAACGGTAGACACACCGCCTATCATCCAGCGGACAGCGGAGTTATCCTCACTGATTGCTGGCAGTACCTTGTTGTCCACAAAGTCTGCCAGCGCAAGTTGCACAGCTTCATTGGTCAGTGCCATGCCCTACTCCCATCAGGTCGTGGTGGTTGTAGTGGTTGGAGCAACCCAGGCATTGTAAAGATTCATCGGTTGCGGAGTTACTTTCGCCGATGGCACGTATGTTGCAGTGATACCGGCTACAGTGTTCTGCAGGCACTGCAGTGATGCAGTAAGGACATTGATGCCGTTGGTTGCATTGTTAGCCACCTGAGCGATCTGTCCCTGAGTGGTTGCAAGATTGGTTGCGATCTCTCCGCGGAGGGTTGCTTCGCGTACCTTTGCGTCCGCAATTTCAGCGGCGAGAGATTCAAATTTAGCCGTCAGCAGCGCATCCTGCGCGCGAGCCGCCTTATACACCTCCAACGCCACTTTGTCAGAGTATTTCTCAGCGTTCAATTCGCTGATTTTCGCTTGGAACTGGTCAGTGTAGAGATTGCCAGCAGCCTGCAATGCAGTGTTGCTGTTACCGCCA
>CAVITM010000351.1:0-2094 GCA_963645455.1 Moraxellaceae bacterium
CATTTTAACCTTTTAACGGGATTGTGCTAATTTTTTCAAATGATGCATTGTATTGTTTGGCAGAGTATAAATAAGCAAGTGTGAGCATGATGCCGCAAGATGTAGAATAGCGCTTACGTGTAGAGGAGAGCTTGCCGAAAGGCAGGCTCTTTTGGGGTAAGTAAGCAAATGATGTCGGAACGACTACTTTTTAATCTTATTATACTTATTAATATTCTGCGAGAACTCATTGTGGGTTTTCGGCAGTCAACTGCGAGAACCCATTGTGGGTAACTGCGAGAACTCGTTGTGGGTTTTTAACGGAGATTTGCGAGAATATACCGTGTCACTTCTCGCAGAATGTAATACAATAAACCTGAATTATTCATCCCGGTAGGGACTATGCGGCTAAAACCCGCATAACTACTGAGCTTGCTGTAATTATTGCTTTCATCTGATAGATGAATACCAAAAGAGCTCACATTTCTGGTAAAATGTGGTTGTCAAAGTCACAAATAGCCAAGAAAAGGAGCTCTCTGTGAACATCTTACACACTACATCCCTTGAAAGCAATAAGCGTGTCAAAATAAATTTTGCCGGCGGCGATCTATCCTCCGATGCAGGTCTGCTCCTGATCAAGGATTTCGCCGCGAAAATCGGCCTGTTCAAGTTGGCAAAGAACATCTTTGAAACTAATGACAGTGCCAGCTACCGTCTGCACAAGGACCACGAGAATCTCATGCAAATGATCTTCCAGATCATCGCTGGATATTTCGAAGATGATTGTGCCGATGAACTGACAAATGAGCCTGTGTTCACCGAAATTCTTCAGAAGGATCGTCTTGCCTCCCAGCCCACGATTTCAAGGTTCTGGAACCGCATGGATGAAACTACTTTGGCGCAACTGGATAAGATCAGCTCGCGTATGCGTGATACCATCTATGCCATACAACAGCCGGAGCATATGCTGTTTGATCTGGATTCCACTCTTCTTAATACCTATGGTCATCAGGAAGGCGAAGGCTTCAATTACCATTACCAGGCACATGGCTATCATCCGCTGCTTTGCTTCGATGGCCTGACTGGCGATCTTTTGAAAGCCGAGCTTCGTGACGGAACCCAGTACTGCAGCAAAGGCTCAGGTGACTTCATGATTCCGCTGATGCGGGAATACCGTCAAAAGCATCCCTCACTTCCTCTGTATTTAAGAGGAGACAGCGGTTTCGCGGCACCGGAACTGTATGAAGCCTGCGAAGACAATGACTGCAAATACGCCATTCGGTTAAAGGAAAACCGCATCCTCCGAGAGCTATGCTCGGACGCAGATGATGCACTCTACAAAGCGACCGCCGATAACGCGATCGATTATGCCGTCACCTATGGAGAGTTCGATTATCAGGCAGGCTCTTGGTCAGTTCCGAGAAGAGTTGTCTTTAAAATCGAAAAGCCGACAGATCAGATCATCCACATGTATACCTTTGTCGTCACCACAATGGAGGCGGAGCCTTATCAGGTCATCCAATTCTACTGTGGCCGCGGCAAGATGGAGAACTTTATCAAGGAAGCTAAGAGTGGATTTGATTTCAACTCTGTCAGCAGTCACGCTAAACTTGTGAATGCCAACAGACTGCAAGTTCATGCGCTTGCATACAACCTGTTCAATTGGTTCCGCCGGATTGTACTGGCCGCCAATCTCCGAAAACAGCGGATTGATACGATCCGTCTGAAACTGCTGAAAATTGCCGCAAGGGCGATTCACTCAGCAGGATATATAACATTCAAGCTCTGCAGCAGCTGCCCTTATAAGGACGAGTTCTTCAAAACGCTTGCAAATATAAAAGCACTGAAGACTGTTGCATTGCTGGAATAGCAACTGTTAACGGCGGCGCTGCCGCCATACGCGAACATTGAATTCTTCACATGAGAGCTAATTTTCTGAGGTAGCAGGGAAACTATACCCATTTTTGAGATGTATCCCCGTCCCAGTTGGTAGTCGTGCCTCTAAAAAACTGAATGCGGCTTGCTGCAAGGGGAGTAGATGTCTTTGTGAATAATTCAGGATAAATATATAAAAACCTGCTTACTACTCTTAAACAGTTCTTACTGCCCGCCGAT
>CAVITM010000352.1:0-2088 GCA_963645455.1 Moraxellaceae bacterium
GTATCGGGTAGTGTAGCATTGCCTGAGAACCCAGTAAAGGCCAAGCCCTAAAGGGTGGCTGGATTCTCCCTTCTGACTCAGGTGCCTAAGAACAGTTGCCACTCAGACTCCGATTAAAATTGAATAAAAAAGGATCTTCCATTAAAATTGGTATTGCATCTTTAGCCGGATGAAACAACCCAATCGAAAGGAGATCCTCTGTCTTGGATTATATACGAAAAGAAGCCGATGGGCAATTAGCATTAACACAATCTACTGATTTTTTGAAGATTCCTTCCTGTCTTTATGGATTTCACAATGATACAACCTCTGTTAAGACTTCCATTTCAGGGCGTACCGTGTTTCGCTTTGAAGGTTCTCTTGATGCATCTGAAGAAAATCCGCTTTGTTCCTGCGGCTCCAAGATGCATGTGAATAATCATCCTTCTATAAATCTGAGGCATCTTCCTTTTGGTGGAAACCTTAGCTGTGTGGGCTTTTCTCGCAATCAGTACGTTTGTCCAAAATGTGGAACCACAAAAATGCAGTTTGTCCCTTTCAAGGCTCCTGGACATAGAATTACAGAAGAACTTTATCAGTATACCCGGGATCTGCTCGCTTCCGGCGTCTATACAAACAAGGAAGTAGCCGAGCTTACCGGGCTTGGTAAAAATACCGTGAAGGACATCGATAAAGAGCGACTCCAGGAACTGTACACCACTACTGAAGGAAAGCTGATCAAGCCGGAGAAACCTGCAAAATTTCTTGGTATTGATGAATTCAAGTTGCATAACGGATACCGTTATGCGACACACATCATCAACATGGAAACTGGCCACATCTTATGGATTGCTGGTGGCAAGAAGAAGCAGGTTGTATATGACTTTATCGACCATGTCGGACTGAAATGGATGGATCAGGTCGAGGCCGTTGCCTGTGATATGAACTCCGATTTTCAAGAAGCTTTTGAGGAGAAGTGTCCCCATATTCAGCCGGTATTCGATTACTTTCATATCGTAAAGAACTTTAACGACAAGGTTGTAAGTGAAGTCCGTAAGGATGAGCAGCGTCGACTCTATGAAGAAGGCAATGTCGAAGCGGCCAGAGTCCTAAAGAAAACCCGGTATATCCTAATGTCTTCCAGAAAAACCCTTCAGTCTAAAGATTCCGATGCCAGAGAAGAACGCCAAATCCACAAAGGGAGTAGTCTATTCAAAACCGACAGCATTATCCGCAAAGTAGGATACGAAGAACGCTATGATACGCTACTTCGTGAGAACCAGCTCCTGTTTACCCTGGATCTAATTAAGGAAAAACTGACTCTGGCTTACTCACGTAAGGATGAAGCAATCATGGCAGAAGACATCATCGGTATTATGGATATATGCAAGGCGACAGCTAACCCACATCTTCAGTGGTTTGAACGTCTCATCAGTAATCACTTTGAGGGCATTATTGCCCATGCAACATACGATATCTCAGCTGCCAGGATTGAAGGTATCAATAACAAAATCAAAACCCTACGCAGACAGGGATATGGGTATCCAGATGATGAATATTTCTTCCTAAAGCTATTTGATATGAGCCGACGGAATTATGAAAGGAATCCTAAATCCCACAAAATTTGTGATTGAGCCAATTTTTTTTCGAAAATCCATCCGAATTCGTGGTTCATCATGCTAATCCATATGGAACCACAAAAACGTATCATTTGAGACGATTATAGCCTAAAACCAGCAAAAACGCAACATCTAAGCTATTGACCCGTATCAAAAGATACGGTAATATTGCAATGCAGCGTACCAAAAGATACGTTTTCGAAAGAGCAGGAAGAAAAAACAACCTGCAAAATTTGAACCTTGAAAATTGAATAAGGCGCAATCGGTAACATAGACCGGAGCGATGCGGATCTCTCGCCAGGATGTCCGAAGGACGGAGCGACAAAGAGAAATCTCAAATGGAGTGTTGGAAATGTAACTATTAAACATTGTTTTGCAGCTGATAAATAGCTGCTATCAAAGAGAGGATAAAAAATATGGTAGAAAAACTTTATTACACAGCCGCAGATGTGGCAGACATGCTGGGAGTGGGAAGAACAAGCTCTTATGC
>CAVITM010000353.1:0-2086 GCA_963645455.1 Moraxellaceae bacterium
GATACAATGCGATCCGTTCTTCACATAATCCGTGTTCCGCAGCAATGTTGGAAGCATGCGATGAACTTGGGGTTTATATGATCGATGAAGCCTGGGATATGTGGTATTATCACAAAAATCAGTACGATTATGCTTCCAACTGGCGGAAAAATCATCTGTCGGATTTAAAGGCGATGGTAGAGCGCGACTATAATCATCCATCGGTCATCTTATACTCGATCGGAAATGAGGTTTCAGAACCGGCAAAAGAAGAAGGTGTAAAGGCAGTTCGTGAGATGATAGATTACCTTCATAGTCTCGATAGAAACCGTGCGGTAACGGGTGGTTTCAACCTTATGATTATCAGCAATGCCAAAAAAGGGAAGGGTGTCTATGACGAGGAGAACGGCGGACGAAAAAATGATAATGACACAAAAATGCAGGGCATGAACTCTACCTTATTCAATATGATAACAAGCATGGTCGGAACCGGAATGAATAAGGCTGCTAATTCCAAAAAGGCAGATCTTGCAACAGCACCAGCTCTTGACCTGCTTGATATTGCAGGATATAACTATGCTTCCGGGCGCTACCCGATGGAGGGAAAAGCACATCCCGACCGTGTGATTTACGGAAGTGAAACATTTCCGCAGGATATTGCAAAAAACTGGGAGATGGTAAAAAAATATCCGTATTTAATCGGAGATTTTATGTGGACAGCATGGGATTATCTTGGAGAAGCGGGAATCGGTGCATGGTCTTACACGTCGGATGGAAAAGGATTTAATAAACCTTATCCGTGGCTGCTTGCAGATTGTGGAGCGTTTGATATTCTGGGAAATTTACAGGCTCCGGCGGCACTTGCAAGAGCGGCATGGGGACTGGATGAGAAACCCTGGATCGGTGTACAGCCGGTCAATCATCCGGGCGTAAAGCCTGCAAAGTCCACATGGCGTGGCTCAAACGCAAGGGCGAGCTGGTCATGGAGTGGCTGTGCCGGAAATACAGCGATTGTAGAAGTTTATTCTTCGGCAGCGAGCGTGGAACTGTTCCAGAACGGCAAAAGTCTCGGTAGGAAAAAAACGAAATTATGCAAGGCATCCTATAAGACAAAATATACGGCTGGAAACTTAGAGGCAGTCGCATATGATGAAAACGGACGGGAAGTCAGCCGGAATGAATTGATTTCAGCAAAGGAAGACTTAAAAATTTCACTGGATAAAGAGACATATGGAAATCTGGTTTATCTGAATGTCGCTGTCACAGATCAGAATGGAATTGTCGAATCAAATGCAGATAGAAAGCTTGAGATTCACATAGAAAATGGAAAGCTTCTCGGTTTTGGTTCCGCAAATCCAAGGACGGAGGAAACATATCAGAGTGGTAGTTTTACAACCTACTATGGAATCGCACAGGCGGTGATCTGCTGCGGTGAAGATTGTAAAGTAGCTGTTACTGGGGAAAAAATAAAAGAGGTTTCCGTTTTGTTATAAAATATTTCAAGGTAATATCACAGCGTCGCAAAAAGGAGCTAAAAATGACATATCAAAGCATAAGACCGGGGCAACAGTGGCTGGATACAGAGGGAAAGCCGATTCAGGCACATGGAGCAAGTATTTACCAGGAAGATGGCGTTTATTACTGGATTGGAGAAAACAAGGAGTTCACCGACGGAAAAAATAAGAAAATATGGACCTGGGGTATCCGCATGTATGCTTCCAGAGATTTATATAACTGGAAAGACTGTGGGCTGATTGTGGAGCCTGAACTGAAAAACAAAAAATCACCGTTACATCCATCCAGAAAAATGGACAGACCGCATCTGCTCTTTAATAAAAAAACAGGAAAATATATTCTGTGGCTCAAATATTTTGATAAAAACTGCCATTATACAATTTTGAGTGCAGATCATCTGAAAGGACCCTACACCATTGTCAATCCGTGTCTGCGTCCATTTGGCAGAAAAGCAGGGGATTACGACCTTGCGGTGGATGAGGCAACAGGGCAGGGATATCTGTACTGCGAATTAGACCATACCGATGTGGTCGTGGCAAAATTAAATGATACTTATACGGATGTGACCGGAGAACCGGCGGTGGTTTATGAG
>CAVITM010000354.1:0-2082 GCA_963645455.1 Moraxellaceae bacterium
CCACATAGTACTGTGGCATGATGCCATTGTTCTTGACTCTGGTTTTATTTAGGAAATCCGTGGTATAGGTTTTCTGCAGAAGAGCATCGCCGATATACTTCTCATTTGTCAAAATCTGCTTGATATTGCTGGTGTGCCATCTCAGGTTTCCGGCACCATTTCGGATACCGTCAGCCTCCAGGCCCTTCTTAATCTTATCCATGCTGTAGCCTTCCAGATACTCCCGGTAGATGCGTTTTACCACTTCAGCCTGCTCCGGATCGATGACCAGAAAGCCGTCTGCATCCTTGGTGTAGCCTAAGAAGTGATTGTGGTTGATCTGCACCTTGCCTTGCTGGTAGCGGTACTGGAGGCCCAGCTTCACGTTCTGGCTAAGAGACTGAGATTCCTGCTGAGCCAGGGAAGCCATAATGGTAAGAAGTACTTCGCCTTTGGCATCTAAGGTATTGATCCCTTCCTTCTCGAAGAAAACGGCGATGTTCTTATCCTTCAGCTTTCGGATGTAGCGAAGGCAATCCAGGGTATTTCTTGCAAATCGGCTGATGGACTTGGTAATGATCATATCGATCTCGCCATCCATGCAGGCATCGATCATCTTGTTGAATTCTGTTCTCTTTTTCGTATTGGTACCGGAGATACCATCATCGGCATAAATGCCTGCCATGATCCACTCCGGGTGATTTTCTATATAGGCGGTATAATGATCCACCTGAGTTTCATAACTGGTAGCCTGCTCATCGCTGTCAGTACTGACTCGGCAGTACGCCGCGACTCTGAGCTTTGGCTTTTCATCCTTGGGACGCTCGGTGCTACCCACCTGACGCCTTGCAGGAATCATCGTGACTTTTCCCATTATCTGACCTCACTTTCAATCAAACGATATAGGTATTCTGCCTGTTCGGCAGGCGTAACTCCCTGAATGGCAATACTTTCGATGAAGGTAAAGCTGGTAGGTGCTTTCTTTACTTTAGGAGTCTGCACTCGATTATTTCTTCCAAGCTTTTCACTGCGGCGAGCCCCTTCCAGAGCAGCTTTTGTAAAGGTATCCTCATCAATGATAGCCGGGTAGAAGGCATCGCCTAAGTAGTGGCGGTTGCTGAGGAGCTTTTTCACTGTGCCGTGGTAGGTGTTGATGCCAGCTTGCTTGGCGGCAGTTTCTAAGGAGAGGCCAGAGAGATAATTCTCGTAGAGCTTCTTGATCTGCTTAGCAGCTATTTCATCCACTACAGCCTTGCCGCCTTCAATCCTGTATCCAAAGGGTGTATGTCCCATGTTAATCACCGATCCTTTCTGGGAAGGTCAGGCCGCATTTCAAAATAAAGCTGACCTGCTGTCTGTTATCTACTCGTATGTACTCAACAAACTTATCGAATAGCACATCGTTGAAGCTGCTCATCATGGAGCCTCGCTGGCAAAAATGCAGGAGTTCCTGGGTTTCTGTAATCTTAGAGCTTTCTCCATCCAGATTGTTCTGGGTAAATTCCATCTCTGCTTCCAGGTCGGAAAGCTGGGAGAGAAGCTCATTGGTTTCTTTGGTAAATAGCACCTGGTCGATATAGCCCTGGGACATGAGCTTTTTCAGGGTTTCTCGTTGTTCTGCATTCTGGTCCATCAGGGCCTCTAACTGTTGCAGTCTTAAGATACCCTGGTCAGCAGTGTTCTCCTGCAGGGCCTGAAAATACCCACCCAGCACCATGCGATGTCCGTAGATGAGCTTGTTCAGCATAGTGGTGAAGGCAAGCTGGATATCATCCTCCCTGATATAGAGCATGGAGCATTTCTCCTTGTCTTCTAAATGGGTATTGCAGCACCAGGCGGCATATTTGTAACCCTTGCAGGTGTGGCTCCTACGCTTGAAGGTATTTCCGCATTCGCCACAGACGATCTTGCCGGAGAAAGGATAGCGGCTCAAGTATTTCCTGGCACCTTTCTGAATTCCTTTTTCTGCAGCATGCTGTGCGATGATAGCAGCGGCTACTTCAAAATCCTCATGGCTAATGATGGCTTCGTGATGCTCTGTTTCTAAGTATTGATTTCTCTGGCCTCTGTTCTTATGGCGATTGTAGCTGCTGTCGGTAAATG
>CAVITM010000355.1:0-2072 GCA_963645455.1 Moraxellaceae bacterium
GCATTGGCACGGTCAGTGCCGTAGGTCATGTAGGCATTCACATCACCGTAGGATGGTGTGGACTTGCCGCTGATGCTCCATTCTGCCGTGAACGGCGAATACAGCACCTGGATGTTTCTGCGCAGATAGTATGGCGGCTCAAAGGTGTCCTCCATGAATTCCTGAATGTACTTGCGGTCAATCCATGTCGCGCCCAGACGAACTTCGATTTCCGATGCATCCAAATCCTTGGGCTGAGAGGAACGGAGTGCCTCCACATTGGGAAGAAATGCGGAATCCGTCTCCGCAGCCGCTTCTGCTTCACGCAGCTTCTGGCGCACATTGCCGGAAAGATATTCGTCCGCCGTCTGCCACTCATTCTTTACGGGATCACGGAAGATCACGCCCTGAAGCCCTGAAATCAGCTCAGTTTCGTCCATGCCGGTCAGCTCACTCATGTAGGCAAGATCGACCTGTGCCTTTTCGGAAATGGACAGAGCCAGCGCCTCAGACGGCGTGTCCACGCTTGTTACAACCTCGTGGGGCTTGATCGTGCGCTTGGTGAAGATATCTGCTTTGCTTTTGAGCTGCTTTTCCTCATCCAGTTCTTCCAGTGTGCAAAGCAGGTAATAAGAGCTGTCGTCCTGGAAAGCCAGCGCATTGGCGCGGCTGTTGATGAGGCCGTACTTTGCGGAGAAGTCATCATAGAGCTTGTTTAACTCTGTCTGTGCCGCATGAATCTGCTCATCCGTCGCCATGGCGTCCATCTGCAAATCAATCAGAGAACGCAGGCAGTCGCGCAAGCCAACTAAGCCCTTAACTCGCTCTGTTGCGGTGGCATTGAGTGCTGGCTTGCACATCAGGCTGTTCTGGCGGTAATAAACCTCGCCGTCCACCACGGTATAGCTGTAGTTGCGCACATTCGGGTCAGCGGGAATGCTGTCCGTAAGTGCTTCATCCTCGCCCAAATCAGGAAGCTCCGCCGCCTGATAGCTGCCGCGGATGTATTTCACCGCGTCATGCAGCTGGTCAGAAAGCTCCAGTCCCTCAATCGGTTCAACCGTGAAGTCCTGTCTGCCGTACTGCGTGCTTTCGGAGGACTGGCGGCCCAAGATCATCTCCGGATGCTCAACAAAATAGCTGTTGATGGCAAAGCCATCTTCATTCTGTCCGAGATGCACCCAGTCAGGTTCGATCTCGATGGGGCGGTCACGCTTCTGGAGGAAGATGATGTCGGAAACAACCTCTGTGCCGGCATTTGCCTTGAAAGCGTTATTCGGCAGTCGGATTGCACCAAGCAGCTCAGCACGCTGTGCGATGTACTTTCTCACCTCAGGAGACTGCTTATCCATGGTGTAGCGGCTGGTCACGAAGGCGATCACACCGCCAGGACGCACCTGGTCAAGCGTCTTGGCGAAGAAGTAATCGTGAATGGAGAAGCCGAGCTTGTTGTAGGCACGGTCATTGACCTGATACTGCCCAAACGGCACGTTGCCGATGGCAACATCATAGAAATCTCTGCGATCTGTGGTCTCAAAGCCTGCCACGGTGATATCCGCTTTGGGATAGAGCTGCTTTGCGATGCGTCCGGTGATGGAATCCAGCTCCACACCGTAGAGACGGCTGTTCTGCATCTTTTCAGGGAGACAACCGAAGAAATTGCCGACACCCATGCTCGGTTCCAGAATGTTACCTGTCTCGAATCCCATCCTGTCCAACGCATCATACATGGCATTGATCACGGCTGGACTGGTATAGTGGGCGTTCAACGTAGAGCCTCGTGCGGCGTCATATTCCTCCGGCGTAAGAGCTCCCTTGAGTTCCGCATATTCGTCACTCCAGTTTGCTTTATCCGGATCAAAGGCATCCGCCAAGCCGCCCCAGCCGACATATTTGGCAAGAACGGCCTGCTCATCGGGCGTTGCCTGTCTGCCATCCGCTTCAAGCTCTTTCAGAAGGTGAATGGCATCCATGTTCATGCGGAACTTTGCTTTTGCGCCGCCTTCGCCCAGATGCTCATCCGTGATGTGGAAGTTCTGCGCGGGCGGCGTATGCTCCGGTTCTGTACGAAGGCGCTCCACCACAATGTCATA
>CAVITM010000356.1:0-2072 GCA_963645455.1 Moraxellaceae bacterium
CCACTGGAAATTATCCGGTGATGGGGAGCTGTATTTTATCCCGTATAAGCATCCTCTGCAGTGTTTCTGAAATTTTGCAACCTCTGCTTTTCTTCTTCACTCTCCGGGATATCGGTTCTTTCTATTAAAAAAATTTTCTTGCAAGCACACGAGCCTGCTCTTCACCATCGGTATTCTTGATCTCGCCCACATCAGAAACTTTCGGGATCAGAACCTCTCCTATAATTTCTGCCTTCATCAGTGCCATCGTCTTTTCAAAGGAGAACCGAATACCGGCAAAGGTTTCTTCTGTCTCTTCTTCGCAGCAGCTTAAAATAGCAGCTTTTTTACCGGAGAAATCCTTCCCTGTAACGCACAGAGAAAACCAACGATCAATGACAGCCTTGATCTGTGCCGGGAATGTGTACCAGTAAACTGGGCTTGAAATCACAATACCATCGGCATCACGGAGATCTTCCGCTACCTTTTCAAAATCATCATGAAATACACAAACTCCTTTTTTCATGCAGCCATAGCAGCCGCGGCAACCATCGATTTTCATATTTGTAACATCATACTCTGTGACGGATACACCGCCTTCTCTTGCTTCCTCAGCGAAGGCAGCTGCCAATGCATTGGAGTTTCCGTTTTTCCGAGGACTTGCTTTTAGAACTACAATTTTATTCATCTCATTACCCTCCTGTTGAATCCTACTATCACTATGTGCTAGAATGAGATAAAAGTAAAGTACGCACATTTACGTTAGATACTAACCTTTAGGAGAGTGTAAATTTATGAGCAATTCATCAAAAGAACTCGGCTGCTGCATAACAGGCGTGGAACTCCATGATACAGGATTTGGCTACACGCTGTCACTCATTGAGGGCAAATATAAGATGATCATCATGTACTGGCTGGCAGAGTACAAACCCGTTATGCGCTATAATGAGCTGAAGCGGAGTCTCGGAAATATCTCGCACAAGACCTTGAGCAATACTCTCAAGGAAATGGAGGCAGACCGTCTGATCATCCGGAAAGAGTACCCACAAATTCCACCCAAAGTGGAATATAGCCTTTCAGAGCGCGGAAAATCGCTGATCCCGATTTTAGATGCAATGTGCGAATGGGGCGGAGCAAATCGGGATTCTTAAATTTTTGAATACGACAGGTCTGCTTATACCGTAATCTCGATCTGGTTGCCTTCCACTGCAACAATGCAGCTTTCGTAATAGCCATCGCCTGTCGTCCGTGGACCGCTGATAACCTCATAGCCATCGGTTTTCAGCTCTGCTGTCAAGGTATCCACTTTTTCCTTGCTTCCGACGCCGAATGCAATGTGTACATATCCTGTACGTGCCAGATTCTTCGGCAAATCTGTCATTTCCGGCTTATTCATAATTTCCAACCGTGTTCCATCATCAAATGACAGAAAATAGGATTGAAAATCCGTCCTCTGATTGTGATATCCATCATTTGACTTCGCATCAAAATACTTTACGAAGAAATCCTTTGCTCTCTCCAGATCATTTACATACAGTGCAACATGTTCAATTTTCATTTCTAACCACCATCTCTTTCTCTGCTCAATCTGTATTTTTTGAAACTCATTTTCTGAAATTACCGTAAACAGTGCCTCGCAATTCTGCTCTTTCAACAGTGAAATCAGAAGATCATATTTATGCTCGATATTAACGATATAGATTGGTTTATTATGTTCTCCATACTGCTTAAGGAGCAATACTTCGAACAATTCGTCCAACACACCTAATCCTTCAGGCATAACCACAAAGACATCGGCATTTTCAGCCTGCAGTTTTTTCCGCATCCTTTTATCGGCATTTCTAAATACCTGAGCAGAATGCGAAAACTCTGAATGCCCTTTTCGCGGCACCTCTGGCAATACGGATATGACTTTGGCTCCGTTTTTCCATGCCTCGTCTGCTAGTGTTCCCAGTAAGCCATCTCCAAAGCCACCAAATACCAGTGCATGACCTTTTTTCCTATATAGTTTCCAAGTGCTCTGGCAGCATTCAAACAAACCTCATCTGGCTCATCAGCTGATCCGTATACACATATATTCAAGTTCTCACCCC
>CAVITM010000357.1:0-2069 GCA_963645455.1 Moraxellaceae bacterium
TCTGAAATGTATCCTCCCAATTCAAACATTTTACATCTTTGAATGTGAGAAAAATAACGGGATAACGCCCCTGATGCCGAATATAATTCTCCCCGCACCGCCAGATTTTCTTATCCCTGAAATACACGGCGGTACTCTCTGTCGTGCGTTCAAAGAAGACACGAAGCATATCCATGTTGAGGGTTTTACCGAATCGGCGGGGTCGCGTAAACAGAGACACCTTGGCCCGTTCGTCAAGAAAATCCCTGATGAGCAAGGTCTTGTCCACATAGTAGTAATTGACGCAGGCATCACGAAAATCCGAAACACCGATAGGGAGCGGCTTGCGCATCATCTGTGAAGATTGCAGTTTTTCTCCATCCTTTACACGTTTATCGAAAGGCTTTTGTGCATTATTCGGAACGATCCACTGCCGCCCATCCTTATACGCGCCGGAGATTCGTCCGGTCTTGCAGAGCTCATTCACGCGCCGCTCTGTAATACCCCAAAGGGCAGCTGCTTCTCTGATCGTCATTGCATGCGCCTCCGTTTCGTTTTTTTATATTATAGCCAGCATTCCGAACAAAATCAACACATATTATTCCGAACAATTCAAGGCTCAAATAAATCCTCCATCGTAACAACCGATTGCATGCTGCCGGAATAAGAATTCTGTACCAATCCATAAGTGGTGATCAAGGTCGGGAAAATGGCGTATCTGGTTCCGGTCACCTGTGTAAAATCATGTATTTTCTGGTTCATGCTTCGAGATACTTTTTCTGTAATCGTATATTCGGAACCGGAGTATTTCATCTCACAGATATTTATCACCTGATCTTTTCTGACGATCAGCATATCGATCTGGGAACCAAACACTCCCTGATCCGCATCAGCCTTACAATGCCATGCATTTTCCTCTGTTAAAACGCCTGCGATTCCCAGCTTTTTCTTTATCTGTTTTATATGCATAAAACAGACCCTTTCAAAGGCCAGTCCCATCCATGCGTTGGCTTTTGGTGTGTTAATTTGGTTTGTCCAGTAATGTTCATCCGTAGGTTTTTCCTTTAAAAAATGGAAGTAAAACAGCGTAAAATTATCCATCAGCTGATAGACAGCATTCTTTTTTTTCATTCCAAAGGCATAGTACTTTCTTATGAATCCACAGCTTTCCAATTCCTCCAGCTTGCCAGTCAAATCTCCTGAATTTACCAACTTTGCAGCGGTTATGATCTCTTCTCTGGTCATTCCAGCCTTTTTCGTTCCAAGAGCCTCGATGATCTTCAGATATACGGCAGGATTTTTGAATATCGAAGCATATAGATACTTAAACTCATCCTGCAAGGGTGCCTCTTTTGCAAATAAGATTTCATTTATATTTTGTGACAGACTGAGTCCTTTTTTCAAAAATCCCCAGTAGAATGGTACTCCGCCAAAAATCATATAATATTGCAAAATCTGTTCTCTATTCAATGCCAGATCTGATGCCTGTACATATTCTTCGCATTCATTCAATGTAAAGGTCTGCAAATGAATCTGTTCTGTCAGGCGGTTATATAATCCGCCTTTGTTGCGGACTACTTTGGAGAGCATCCATGAAGTTGCAGATGCACAGACGATTAGCACTACATCTTTTCTCGCTGATGCAAATCCATTCCAGAAATTCTCCAATGCCGTCATTAAGTCTGATCTGGCTGTATCCATCCATGATAATTCATCAATAAAGATGATCTTCTTCTTTTCACTGGACTGACGTACAAGGTCTTTTAACAATTCAAATGCCTCCAGCCAGTTTTTCGGAGTTCTTTCCACCTGATATCCTGTATCTTTTATAGAAGAAGTAAAGGCAAACAACTGCTCCTTCATGCCACCTTCTGATAAACCTGCGTGTTGAAATGTGAACCGATAATTATAGCTTTCTCTGATTAAGAATGTTTTTCCCACACGCCGCCTTCCATACACCGCGACAAAATGTGATTGCTCATCACAGGAAATTGCTTTTAACATATCCTGCTCTTTCTTTCTCCCTAATAGCATGGCATTCTCCATTTGTTTTATAATTTGTATCTGTTCAGAACCACCTGAACAGATAC
>CAVITM010000358.1:0-2069 GCA_963645455.1 Moraxellaceae bacterium
GAGGCTTCGGGCATGATTGTGGGTAAATCCCCCTACCTCTGACTACAAATTCATATTGAAAAAGCCACCTTGGCTCTTGTAAAGTATCAGCGACCAAACATCTACTCTCAAGAAAGGATCCAAGATGGCTTCAGCTGATACATTATGTAGAAAACTCCTTCGTGTCAAGAACTGCGTTGTAGAATCCTGCGATATCTACAATGACAAGGATGATGTGGCTCATCTTCGCATGAAGGCTCGTCCAAATGTCTGGCATCAGGATGACTGCCCTTTCTGCGGGAAGCGGTGCCCTGGCTACGATCGCCCTGCCAAACGTTCAAAGGTGTGGCGTGGTCTGGATTATGGCGGAATTCTGGTCGAGATCGAATATCACACGCACCGTATCCAGTGCTCGGAGCACGGCATTATTACCGCTGCTGTTCCGTGGGCGTATCCTGACAGCTCGTTTACAAGAGAGTTCGATCTGACAGTTGCCTGGCTCGCCAAGTATCTGCCTCGCAGCGCTGTTGCAACATATATGCGCATCGACTGGCAAACCGTTGGAAACTGTGTTTCCAGAGCACTGCACGACCTTGAACCCGAGCGTTCCAGACGGCTGGACGGCCTGGTTAATATCGGCATTGATGAAACCAGCTATCGCAAGGGCCACAAGTACATCACAGTTATCGTCAACCATGACACCAACGAAGTTGTCTGGGTGGCCAACGGACACGGCCTCAAAGTCCTAGAGCAGTTCTACAAGAGCCTTTCGCCAGAGCAGCTTGCATCAATCAAAGTTGTTACCGGCGACGGTGCCCGCTGGATCACGGACTGCGTCAACAAGTTCACTCCAGACTGCGAACGCTGTATCGATCCGTTTCACGTGGTCGAATGGGCTATGGAGGCACTGGACGAAGTCAGGATTGACCGATGGCATGCCGCAGCAGATAAAGCCAGAGACCTTGTACAAAAGCACCCGCAAAAGCGTGGCAGACCAGCTGCAGGCAACAAGGAAGCCGCTGAAATCAAGGCTGCTCGTGAGGAAGCCAGGGAGATCAAAGACTCCGGGTTTACATTGGGCAAAGCACCAGAACACCTTACACAGAAGCAGCAGCTCCGCCTGGAAATGATTCAGGCGAATGATCCGCATCTGTATCGGGCATACCGGCTCAAGGAAGCACTTCGGTTGATCCTTAAGACCTCAGATGTAGCTCAGGCTGAGAGCGATCTGAAAGGCTGGCTATGGTGGGCCAGCCACAGTAGGATTCCAGCATTCAAGGAGCTTTACAAGAAGATCAGGCGGCACAAGCAGCACATCCTGAATACGATCCGTCTTGGCTTGAGCAATGCCCGGATCGAGGCAACAAACAACAAAATCAAACTGATAATCCGCAAGGCGTATGGATTCCGGAACATCCAGAACATGATGGATATGGTGTATCTGGTATGCTCAAAAATCCGCATACCACTTCCTAACCGAAAGTCCATTCAGCCTGAAGCGGCGTAATTACTGAAGAAAACGGCATTTTCAACCCACTGAGATGCCTGAAGAGCCAACGTTTCACAGAAATAGCTCAGAAGCTAGCCAGAGAAAAAAGCACCTCGTTTATGGCATTTAATGATGCGGCAGAGGCAATTCTTGATGCGGCTAAGAATCGAAAGACTGCATCTGGTATAGAAAATATCCCTCGTCAATATAGCGGGATGAATGTATATAAGGGCATCGGACAAGACATTCTGAACCTGATGAATGATATTGGGAATATGCCTACACAGTATTTTGAAGCCAAGCCCCAGAGAGCGGTGCATCTCAATGAGATTGCAATGGTCGTCGCACCTGACAACATCTCCGACTTCCAGCAGGAAACGCTTCAGAGCGCCGGCATTCCGTTCACGCTGTATGAAGCTGGCAACGAGGATGCGCGGCATGAAGCCGTCACGGCGTTGGAGGATGTGCGATTCGCCAAGAAAATGAACAATGAAGGCGTGGACATGGATGACATTGACGACTTTGTCGACACCGTCATGGCGAACAATGGGCAATCCGGAAGAAAATACAACCAGGTCACGATTAGGGAGCTGACAGAGAC
>CAVITM010000359.1:0-2061 GCA_963645455.1 Moraxellaceae bacterium
CCGCGAAGGTGCATTCCGGTTCTGTGGATGCCAGCGTGGACAATATGCTGCGCATCACCACCGACGGCAGAAAGCTGGGACTTGACCAGCGTATCATCAATCCTGATCTTCCGGATGACCCCAACAGCAAGGTCAACCAGTGCGTCGGCAACATCTACCGCATCTGGGACGAAGGACAGGAGAACAAGCTCACCCAGCTTGTGTTCTGCGACTTGTCTACCCCGAAAACCGGCGCGCCTGCCGCGAAAGCAGCCAAGGCTGTTGCCGGAAATCTCGACAGTCCTGAATTACACGCAGTTGAATCGCAGATTGATACGACACCGGAGCCTGAGTTCACGGTCTACGACGATATCCGTGAAAAGCTGGTTTCCATGGGCATTCCCCGTGAGCAGATTGCCTTTATCCATGAGGCAAACACGGAAGCCCGCAAGAAGGAATTGTTTGCAAAGGTGCGCTCCGGCCAGGTGCGCGTCCTCATGGGCAGCACCTTCAAGATGGGTGCCGGCATGAATGTGCAGGACAGGCTTATTGCGCTTCATGACCTTGACGCACCATGGCGTCCCGGTGATCTGGAACAGCGAAGCGGTCGTATCATCCGTCAGGGCAACCAGAACAAGGAAGTCCACATCTACCGTTATGTCACGGAAGCCACCTTTGACGCCTACCTATGGCAGACCTTGGAAAATAAGCAGAAATTCATCTCACAGATCATGACCAGCAAGTCTCCGGTCAGAAGCTGTGAGGATATCGACGAGACAGCTCTTTCCTATGCAGAGATCAAGGCGCTTTGTGCCGGAGACGACCGAATCAGAGAGAAGATGGATTTGGATTTGGATGTCGCAAGACTGAAGTTGATGAAGGCCAATCACCAGAGTCAGCAGTACCGTCTGGAGGACAACATTCTTCGTACATTCCCACAGCAGATTGAGCAAAATCTGAGCTATATCGCCGGATTCCAGGCAGATATGGCAACTCTTGCGGAACACCCGCACCCGGAGGACGGCTTTGCCGGAATGACCGTACGCGGCGATACCCTTATTGATAAGGAAAATGCCGGTGCGGCGCTTCTGGATGCCATGAAGGAAGTGAAGGGATTGGAGCCTGTGCCCATCGGCAGCTATCGCGGATTTCAGATGTCGCTGACGCTGGAGGACTTCGGCAAGCAGTACATCCTGACGCTCAAGGGAAAAATGTCTCATCGCGTGGAGCTGGGCAAGGACGCAAGGGGTAATCTTATCCGAATCGACAATGCCCTTTCCAATATGGAGAGCAGACTCGCCCGTGTGCAGGACAAGCTGGATACACTTCACGCCCAGATGGAGAACGCAAAAGCGGAGCTTGGCAAGCCGTTCCCGCAGGAACAGGAGCTGAAAGAAAAATCCGCCCGTCTGGCTGAGCTTAATATTGAGCTGAATATCGATGATAAGACACCGATTGAAGCAATGATTGATGCCGCCGAGCCGGAACAGGACACACGCCCTGCCGTTACGGCAAAAGCGGAGCGCACATCGGTGCTGGCAAAGCTCCGTGCACCGCTTCCCCAGAGAGATAACCATACAAAGACCGAAAACGAGAAGGAGGAACGCTGAATATGGAAAAGAAATTCGCAAAGGATATGCCGGTCTACCGGCATGACGCGGCCTATGCCCGTGAGCATGATGAGCTGCCGCAGTATCGGGAATCCTATCAGGCCAACATTGCCTGCAAGGACGCCATTGAGACAGCAATCGGAGACAATTACAGAGATAACCGCCTGAACTCTCAGGCGGTTATGGAGGCGGTCAGCGCCGATTTCAGTATGGACCGAATTTCCTATGTTCTGGCCAATACGGTGCAGTTCAAAGACCATGACGGACGCATCAGCAACGCCAACAAGCAGTGGGCAAAGAGTATTCCCGTCGTACCCAATGCCGATTCTTGGGGCGGCGACCGTAACGGCTATTTCGTTGTGGACAGAGCCCATACAGGACTGATGGATTTATTCGTCACGCATTTCCGTAAGGAGCTGGAAAAAGCTCCAAAGGAGAAGAAACCGTCCGTGCTGGATAAGCTCTCCAAGCC
>CAVITM010000360.1:0-2058 GCA_963645455.1 Moraxellaceae bacterium
GCACAGCCAATCGATGTAAAGGCCATCTGACAGGCGGTCTGTATGCCCATCATAAATATACAGCCTAAGTAGATTCTCAGCGCAGTTTTTGTAAATTCCATCAAGGCCGCATCCGATGTAAAGATTCCCGCAAAGACCTGCGGACAGGCCATTACCAAAATCCAAAGGATGAATGCATAGCCAAATTCCAGCTTGAGCAGCAGGCGAAAGGCCTGTTTGACACGATCAATCTGACCGGAACCGTAGTTATAGCTCATAATGGGCTGGGCGCCCTGGCCGATGCCCTGCAGGGGCAGCATGGCAAACTGCATGACGCTGGATAAGATGGTCATGGCACCTACCGCAATATCTCCGCCATATTTTAACAGAGAGGAATTGAAGCATACGTTGATGATGCTCTCACTGGCCTGCATGACAAAAACCGCCGAGCCCAAGGCAATGCAGGGCAATATGACATTTGCCTGAAGCTTCATGCAGGAAGACTTTAATTTTAACCTGGTTTTCTTTCCCAGCAAAAAGGATATGATCCAAATGCAGGATGCCGCCTGGGAAATCACAGTCGCCAATGCGGCGCCCTTCACGCCCATATGAAGGGCGAAGATAAAAATAGGATCCAGGATAATATTGGCGATGGCTCCGATCAATACGGACAGCATTCCTGTTTTTGTAAAGCCCTGGGTATTAATAAACATATTCATGCCCAGAGTCATCTGCACAAATATGGTGCCCAGGGCGTAAATATTCATGTAATCGGTGGCATAACTAATGGTATTTTCACTGGCGCCAAAGGCCAGAAGCAACGGCTCGTTGAACAGCAATAAAACCACCGTAAGCACAAGAGAGATCAAAATCTGCAGGGAAAAGCAGTTCCCCAGGGCATGTTCTGCACTGTTAATATCATTTTTGCCCATGGAGATGGCAGCCCGGGGCGCACCGCCATTGCCCACCAAAGCGGCAAAGGCCGATACGATCATAATGATGGGCAGACACACGCCCACACCAGTCAGAGCCAGAGCTCCGGCGCCTGCTATATGGCCGATATATACCCGGTCTACAATGTTATAGAGCATATTGATCAGCTGTGCCGCAATTGTGGGAATTGCCAGGCGAAACAGCAGCTTATTTACCGGGGCTTTCCCTAAATAGTTTTTATCTTCCATTGGTCCTTTGGTTAAATCTCTTTTTTCCATAATTTGAATCCTGTAGTATCAACAACAACGAATTCATTTTACTTATTTAACCAATTTTTTTCAATGCCATTTTCATGCCAAATTCTATGCATAAAAATGGTGGTCGACAATCATCGACCACCGCAAAATTCAAAAAAACTTATACACTTTATTTGACAGACTCTATCTTTCTTTTCTGAATAAGCGAAAAAATCCATGTCACCAGTATAACAACCAGGACTCCGAAGACCGTGGAAATAAAGCGAAAACATCCGTAATATATTCTCTCACTGGCCTGTAAGGTACAGGTAACCAGAATAAATGTGACTCCTCCGATTCTCGCATTGATATAAGGAACCTTGGCAGCCTTGCAGAGAAGCAATGTTGCTATAATTCCAATAAATATCATGGCAGCCATGAACCACTCGTTTCCTATAAAATGATCCAGTATGATCACACCGAGTCCTACCAATCCGCCAATAAAGGTGATGATGATACGATTCACTCCTGCTTTCCGGCTGATGGCGAGATTGTCCTGACAGCACAGCAGACATGCGATGCAGGATGTCATTTTCTGAATGATCTCAATGTGCTTTTCTCCTACAGTAAACAGAAACCCTGCATTACTCAATATGGTGCTGGCCAGGTAACAAATCAGAACAGCAACTGCAATGCGAATATCTAAAATCGTGATCTTTGCTTCTTCAATCTCTGTCGGCTTTGCCATCTTTGTTTTCCTCCATTAATTTGATCGCAGTATCCACAAATGCTTCTGCAGCTCCCGGCATAAACATGGATGCCTGTGCCTCCCACGAAATCCTGCCATAGGATTCTTGGTCCGGCATATACTTCATTCCTCCGTTGACCATTGATACATAGAGTGTATATG
>CAVITM010000361.1:0-2050 GCA_963645455.1 Moraxellaceae bacterium
GGGCGTACCTAAATCGGATAAGATGTCATTTGCATCCGTGACACCGGGAATCTCTACGCAGATACGGTCATCGCCGCTCTGGTATACAGATGCCTCAGTGCTGTAGGATTCGATACGCTTCTGCAGCTTGTAGATCGTATCGCTCATCTGCTCTGCCGTCGCATCCTCTGTCACTACCTGATAGGTGATGCTGACACCGCCTGCCAGATCCAGGCCAAGGGAGATATTTTTGTCCTCGCCCTTGCCGGTGCTGGAAAGAATGATGGATGCATAGTAGCATAGCAGCACGACAACAGCCAGTACCACTGCTAAAATCGCTACGCTCTTGTTCTTCTTCATGACTTGTTTCCTCTCTTTTTTATTCTTGCTGTGCAAGTGCCGCCTTGATCATGATGGCACATTCCACACGCTTTTTCTGCAGGGCACAGCCGATGTCATAGGCATCATGAATGCTGCCGTGGAAATTGTAAGAGTTGGCTGCGCAACCACCGCTGCAGTAAAATCTTGCAAAGCACTCCCTGCATTTATCCTTGGAATAGACGTTGCATGATTTGAAATCAGAGACGATCTCCTCATGGGTGATACCGTCGTATACATTTCCAAGGTAAAAATCCTGATTGCCTACAAACTGATGGCACGGATAAAGGTCGCCCCAGGGTGTAACAGCCAGGTACTCCGTACCGGAGCCGCAGCCCGATAGGCGTTTGGCTACGCAGGGGCCTCCCTCCAGATCGATCATAAAATGGAAGAAATTGAAATCCTCTCCATTTTTGTGGCGACGGATCATCTCCTGCGCCAACCGGTCATATTCCTCAAACAGCTGGGGCAGATCCTCTTCCCGGATGGCATAATCTGCCTCAGGGGGAGCCACTACCGGCTCCACTGAGATCTGCTTGAAGCCCAGATCTGCTAAATGCAGCACATCTGCCGCAAAATCAAGATTGTAATGGGTAAACGTACCGCGGACATAATAACGCTCCTGATGTCTGCTGTCCGCAAACTTCTGGAACTTCGGCACGATCAGATCATAGCTGCCGGCACCACCAGGGAAGGGGCGCATATGATTGTTCACCTCGGGACGTCCGTCGATGCTGAGCACCACATTGTCCATCTCCCGGTTAGCAAATTCCATGATCTCATCATTTAACAGAACGCCATTCGTCGTCAGGGTAAAGCGGAACTTTTTATTGTGTGCTTCCTCCTGACTGCGTCCGTAAGCGACTAAATCCTTTACCACCTGAAAATTCATGGTAGGCTCGCCGCCAAAGAAATCCACCTCAAGGTTTCGCCGATTGCCGCTGTTTTTGATCAAAAAATCAAGTGCTGCCTTGCCTACTTCGTAGCTCATCAGTTCACGCTTGCCATGGTATTCGCCTTCTTCTGCGAAGCAGTATTTGCAGGCGAGATTGCAGTCATGGGCGATATGCAGGCACAGCGCCTTGACTACCGTGGGACGATTGCGTCCGATCTCTCCGATATATTCCTCGTAGGAATCCGGTGTAAACAGATCGCCATTTTTTTTGAGCTCTTCAACTTCTTCAAAGGCCTCGTCGATCTCCGCTGCCGGATATTTGCTCAGAAGACGCGTGCGAATCTCCTCCGGCGGAAACTCCTCATACATGCCGATGAGCTCATAGGTCAGCTCGTCCACTACATGGATCGCACCGCTGTTCACATCCAGAACGATGTTATATCCGTTGTTCTGATACTGGTGAATCACTGTATCAATTCCTTTCCTATAGACAGTTTGAAAGACCGTCCGCAACGCGAACGGTCTCGTAAAAAACCTATTTCTTTACAGAAATCCTACTTGCACTGCTCACAGGTCTGATTGCCTACGGTGCAGGATGTCTTGCATGCGGACTGGCAGGAAGTCTGGCACTCACCGCATCCGCCCTTCTTTACTGTGTTCTGCAGTTTTCTTGTATTTAATGTCTGTACATGCTTCATCTCTTATACGCTCCTTTCGAAAAAATACCTACGGCACATTATAGCATACCGCCCCCGAGACTTCAACTGTTATTTTGTGCCGTCTCAGCAGGTCTCAGGC
>CAVITM010000362.1:0-2024 GCA_963645455.1 Moraxellaceae bacterium
CCGTGCAGGCAAAGGCAGGTACTTGTGAGCTGGTATTGGAAATTGTGGAGTCTTCCGAACTGAAGATTGCGGCAGTGACCATGGCATAAATAAATGTATGAGATTCCAGGGTATTTTGTTTAACTCTGATTTGTATAGGAATATAAAAATAAATGGTAACTGTTCAGAACCCCCATTAGTTGAAGATGATATCCGGGTTTCCGTTCAGTGCTTCGCGGATAGCCGTAAAAGCATTTATTCCATGCTTTCGAGCTGATCCAATGTAACTCATAATTGTAAGATACTCCTGTGCGCCTTCTTCACTTCGGAAGCATCCTGAGACCTTGGTTTTTACTTTTACCATCCTCAGATCCCTCTCCGCCTGATTGTTATCGAATGGTACACAGAGATTTTTTATAAACAGGCAGACTGACTCCTTGTAATTATCCAGTCTGCAGATCAAATTTAATACTTTGCTTTTTTTCTTGCGACCGCGCTTGTTAGCAGGAGTTTCAGGAAGTGGATTTTCCTCGTATGCTGTTTTGATGATGGAATCATACTCCTTATCAAACTTGTGGCGATGATAATAGCTAACCGCCTCTTTGTCATCCAGAAGAGCCTTATCTCGCACCTTTTTCATGCTAAGCAGAAGCGCTTTGAACTTCGGAGCCCATGTCTGTTCCGGATGGTTTTCAATGACTCCATTGAGTTCTCGAAGAAGGTGAGCACAACAGATGGCATGTGTCACATCCTGGTACTTCCAGTAAGAACCCCAGCAGTCATGAACGGTAATGCCATGGAAATGTGGCAGCACATTTGCTGCGTCCATTCCTATCCGACCACGTTTTTGATTTATGGACAGATATGTATAATCCTGATCAGATGCAACATGAACCCAGAGAGTTTTTCCGTCTACACGGGTGCCGGTCTCATCACAGTGAATCAGACCAAGCATGATCATCGTCTGCCGGATTCGCTCATAAGTATCTTTCAGAGATTCTGCGCAGCGAGTTACCATGTTTTTGATGGTTCCCGTTGCCAATGGAATGTTGAACACGCTGGATAGTATTTCATGCGTACGGTTGATGCTGACTGCTCCTACTGTATTAAAAGCAACAACCATCGCCTGAAGGTTTTTGCCATACTGTACGGTAGCTTTTATGTTCTCTGGAAATGAACCGGTTTTTATACCACCATGCATCGGACATTCGCGCACTTCGATCAGATTGTGTGCAGTAACATCCACGGTTACCACAGTATCCACTTCGTGGCGCGTCTCCTTTACGCATGCTTTATCAAGGCAGCTGGCACGATAAGGGCAACCGGTACAGTCAGAGTGCATATAATCCCTGACATGATCCGGTTTTGAAATAACCGCAAGATGAACGCCATCATGGCCTTTTTGAGCACCCTGTTTTTTCCCGGAAGATTCACGGAGACTACGATCCTTTTTAACTGTCGGCTTTTTAAGCCCGTCTGATGAAGGCGGCTTGGAACTGTTTTTGGAGTTTTTGTTTAATTGTTCCTTCAGTTCTCGGATGATCTGGTTTAGACTTGCAATCTCAGCAGAAAGCTCAGCAATGCGAGCACTTTGTTCTTCGTTTTGCTTCATCAGAAAACGAACGAATTCTTCTGTGATATTAATTGGCATTCAGATCACCTTCTTTCCGCGACTTTTTATATTTTTATTGTAGCGGAAATGCCGTAAAAAAGCCAATTAGGCAAAAAAGATGCATGGCAAAATGACGGTGGATAAGTATTAAATTTGAAGGTTCAAATGGTAATAAAATATATTCAAAATCGCCTTATAGAGCGAAAATGAAACAGATAATAGGCTGCTGTTTACGATTTATCCACAGGGATGATGTATGGATCGTAAATCATCGTTTTTATCAACAAAGCGACTGCAAATCAGACCGAAAAAATTTTTTTCAATTATCTGTTTTGCACAAAAAATGTTTATCTAGAACCTAGGGGTTCTGAACAGTTACATTTTCTGTTTCATAATTCATTCTCCTTAAATTTGTTTCCAGAGAACGAATCAA
>CAVITM010000363.1:0-2017 GCA_963645455.1 Moraxellaceae bacterium
GGCACAGACGGCAGCAGCGGCAGCGCAGCAGACGGCAACGCAGCTCCAGACTGCGGCAACGGCAGCAGCCCAGCAGACCGTGACACAGACTCAGGCGGCGGCCACAGCGAAGGCAGCCAGTGATGCGGCACAGCTGGCCATTGCAATTCCGGATTAAGGGATTACTTAGTCGTTGAGCAAAGTTTACAAAAATCAAAGGCTATTTTCTAATTGCATAATGGTGTGATCCGATCATACAATGAAGCCCGACAGCAGTTCTGCTGTCGGGCTTTTTTCAACCCCGTTCGGGGAAGCCCTTTTCCATATGACAAGTATATTGCTGTGGTCAGTCGATAAATATCGACGTTTTGGTATTTGTTTCGGCTCAATCCCTAAACTTGTGGGATTTGGGATTTCGGACATAGCTTTCATGACTCATATCCATCAGTTTTAGGAAGAAATATTCATCGTCCGGATATCCGTATCCCTGTCGTCTCAACGTTTTGATTTTATTGTTTATGCCCTCGATCTTTCCGGATGAGATCCGAAGTGATCCATGGGCGATGATTCCTTCGAAATGGTTTTCCAACAGTCTGGCAAACCATTTGAAGTGAGCATTCCCTGTTCCTTTGCAGACATCAATGATATCGATGACCTGCTCTGCCATTTCAGCCTCGCTGGATGACCTGTAAGCTTCAACAAGCTTTTCTTTGACAACATCTACTGTAAACAGAAGATTGTTCTGCTGCAGCAGTTCATTATACCGTGCTTCATATCCCTCCATGCGGGTAACGTTTTCTTTATGAAAGAGCACATTCCCTCTGGAGATGACTTTGCCGCTCAACGCTTCCTCGTCCTTGTGCCTCAGTGTGCTACGGGAGGAAGTTAGGATGTACTTCGTTTTCTTTAAGGATTCCGCTTCTTTGGTACGGCCTTCCTTTTGAAGACGCAGCTGCTCATCTCTGCGTACCTGGCTTACCACCTTGTCATTAAAGTTCTTGACGATATGAAAGTGATCGAATACTGGCTGAATCCATTCACAGCGGTCTTCAAATGCTTCCTGGAAATCGGAATTCATGTCGCAGGCAACCGCTTCGACACCTTCCATCCAATGTATTCCGACATGATCGATAAAGTCATACACTACCTGCTTCTTCTTTCCATAAGAGATCCAGAGAATATGTCCCGTTTCCATGTCTACGATGTGGGTGGCATAGCGGTGGCCATTGTGAAGCTTGAATTCATCAATGCCAATGAAACGGGCCTGATGTTCCGGCTGGATCAGCTTAGTGCCATCAAGGGTATATTTATCCCGCAGGCGCTTCTCATCAATAGTCTTAACGGTGTTCTTGTTGAGACCGGTGAGCTCTGCTACCTGTTTAAGGGTGTGGGTTCCTATGGCCAGCAGATCCATCGTGAACTGATACAGCCCACAGGATATCAGGTGTCCCTCTGCTTTGAATGGAACGTTCTGCATGCGGGTCTTACCGCAGACAGAACATCGAAGCTGGTGTTTGTCAAACTTCAGACAGGAATAGGCCCCGCCAATGGGAATGTGCCAGATTGATGCTTCTCTGGTGTTGTTTACATGCATTTGGCCACCACATACGGCACAGATTCTCTCTTCAGGAGAGATCGGAACTTTTCCGTGGATGCAGTAAGCTTTACGATCAGACTCGGTCTCTACAGCTTCCGTATAGGAATTGAAGAAGCCAGTCAGAGAATCTGGAATAACAATCATTCCATCGGTGCTTGAGTTTACATAAACAGACTGTGTATAATCAGTCATACGGGCCTCCGTTTGATTGTTTTGTACATCCGCCAAGATGCATTTCAATTTTATGGAAGGTCCTTTTTTCATGCAAGTATTGAGTTGTCTATAGTACCGGTACCGTAACGGGACGGATTAAAGTAAATCGGAACGTGGGAGCATCGCCGAGGGGCCCGCGTTCTCGGAACTGCACTCGGGTGAGATCTTAGATCCCACAACTTTTAGGATTGACCCGTAAAAATCCCGGACAGCGGCTGCGCGGATGGG
>CAVITM010000364.1:0-2017 GCA_963645455.1 Moraxellaceae bacterium
GTTGTGCGCCCGGCAGATGATGCAGTAGATTTCTCCGGACGCATTTTTTTTCATGGAAAGCCGGCTAAAGTCATAGCCGGCTTTTTCTGCTTCCCGGATGACCAGAGCCCGGGTTTCTGTGCTGACGCCAGGTTTTCCGTTCAGGGCCATGGAAACGGCAGTGGCGGAGAGGTTCAGTCTGGATGCGAGTTCTTTTGCGGTGATTCCCATAAAATAATCCTCCGATTTTATAAAATCCTATCTCAATTATAATCTGTTTTTCCCTGTATTTACAATAATAAAGTAAAAATAAAGTGGAAAAATAAAGTATAAAAAACTTTATTTTTCGTAGAAATAAAGCAAATATCCGGATATCATAAGGATAAAAGATGAACAGAAAGGAAGGGTTTCAGATGAAACAATACGAAACATTCGAACTTGTATTAAAAGGTACAGCACCGAAGCAATCGGAAGCAATTGTGGATCTTGAAGCTGTATTTTCTTCAGAAAATGGAAATGAAACCAAAGTTCCCGGCTTTTATGCCGGGGACGGTACCTATAAGATAAGATTTTATCCGAAGGAAGCGGGTAATTATACCTGGAAAGTAAAGGGCATTCTGGAAGCGAAAGGCAGTGAATATTGCGATCCGAATCCGGATCCGAAGGCTGGTATGGTTCGTGCATCCGGAAGACATTTTTCTTATGAAGGTGGCGCATGGTTTTATCCCTTTGGAACAACCGTCTATGCACTCTGTCATCAGAGTGAGGAACTGATCAATACCACAATGAAGACTCTTTCCACCGCTCCCTTTAATAAGGTTCGCCATTGTGTTTTCCCCAAGCGTTATGGCTATAATCACAACGAACCGACCTGTTTTGCCTTTGAACGGAATGAAGAAGGAAAATTTGATGTAAACAGGCCCTGCTATGCTTTCTGGGATGCCTTGGAAGCACGAATTCTGGAGCTTCAGAATATGGGTATCCAGTCGGATCTGATTCTGTTCCATCCTTACGATGACAAGGAAAACTGGGGACTTTCCATTCTTAGTCAGAAGGAAAATCTGATTTATCTGGATTACCTGCTTCGGCGACTGGCGGCCATTCCATCTATCTGGTGGTCGTTGGCCAATGAATACGATCTCTGTTTTAGCAAGAGTATGGATGATTGGTATGAAATCGAGGAGTTTATCGCCAACCACGATCCGTATCATCATCTTATGAGTAATCATCAGTGTGTAAAGGAATATGATTTTTCACGGCCGAATATTACCCATCAGAGCGTCCAGACCACCTATTTAGCGAATGCCGTAGAACGTCTGGCTAAGTTTGAAAAGCCGCTTTGCTATGATGAGGTGTGTTACGAAGGAAATCTGCCCCTTGACTGGGGAAATATCAGCGGCTGGGAAATGGCCAATCGTTTCTGGGAGACTGTCTGCAGCGGAGCATATTGTACCCATGGTGAGGTTTTCCTTGCAGAGGATGAAGTTCTGTGGTGGGCAAAGGGCGGCATATTAAAAGGACAAAGCCCGGATAGAATCGCCTATTTGAAGAGCATTGTGGAAGAATTGCCAGGCCCCATTGAAGCAATGGATGGAGGAGAGCTTCCACCAGAGTTTATGGAAGCTATGGCCAAGGATTTATCAATTGCCGAGCTTCTTAACGGACGGTCAAAGACGGAAAAGATACTTGACAAGATTAAAAGTAACAACTATTGTGGGCGCATAGGAAAGGAAGTCTATCTTGTCTATTTCGGGCATCATTGCAATGGAACATATACCTGGCTGCTTCCGGAAGACGAAAAATACGAGATCGATCTTGTTGACATGTGGGACATGACAAGGACCAGAGTCGCTGACAATGTATGCGGTAGCGTCAAAATAGAAATGCCCGGCAAGGAAGGCATGGCGTTGATAGCAAAAAAGATAAAATGAAAAAGTTTCTTAAATACATTATAGGAAGGAGATAAAAGAACTGCTGCAAGCCATCAGCACGTTTACATTGATCGGCTTGGCAATATGGGCATTCATTCCGGCATCAT
>CAVITM010000365.1:0-2011 GCA_963645455.1 Moraxellaceae bacterium
CTGCCAGAAGATTAAAGGGAAGAAAGAAGTTATCCGCTTAGTGATATACGCAAGGCCACATTTTTTGTGGTCTTTCTTCTTTTATAGCTATTTTATGAGGTTACGTGCATGAAATTTTCAGAATCATTGAAAAAGAGCAGGGATTTTCAGGTGGTATATCGGACCGGTCAATCCTACGCAAACAGATATCTCGTCATGTATGTGCGTAAAAATGGGACAGAGAGAAATCGTCTGGGCATCTCTGTCAGCAAAAAAGTTGGAAACAGCGTAGTAAGGCACCATCTCACCAGACTGATTCGAGAGGTGTATCGATTACATGAAGACACATTTAATAGTGGTTTAGATGTGGTAGTCATTGCAAGAGTGTCTGCAAAAGACATTTCCTATCATCAGGTGGAGAGTTCGCTGCTCCATCTTGCAAATCTTCACCATATCACGTGTGAAAAATGAAAAAAATACTTATATGGCTAATTCGATTTTATCAAAAGTATATTTCTCCTTATAAAGGAATGAAATGTCCGTATATACCGAGCTGTTCAGCCTATGGACTGGAAGCGATTAAAAAGCATGGGTCTTTTTGGGGCAGCGTCCTGGCAGCTTATCGGATCTTACGGTGCAATCCTTTTTCAAGGGGAGGATACGATCCCGTTCCTGATGAGATCCCCCGGATCAATGTCAGGGGCATGTACAACAAATTTGGGAGGAAAAATCATTGACACAAATTATCTTAACGCAATATGACGGTGCAATTTTAGGACCGATTGCGCGAGTGCTGGGATGGATCATGAATGAGGTCTATCTGCTGCTCTCAAAACTTGGTTTTGAAAACATCAGTCTGTCTATCATTGTGTTCACGATCCTGGTTTATACATGTTTGCTTCCGCTCACCTTCAAGCAGCAGAAGTTCTCCGTGATGACAAAGCTGATGAATCCTGAGCTGGAGGAGATCAAGAAAAAGTATCAGGGCAAAAGAGATCAGGATTCGCAGATGAAGATGACTGAGGAGACACAGATGGTATATGACAAGTATGGTGTTTCTCCTACCGGAAGCTGTGTGCAGCTTTTGATTCAGATGCCTATTTTGTTTGCTCTCTATCGTGTATTCTACAATGTCCCTGCTTATGTTTCGAGTGTAAAGGATGTATTTACACCTCTTGTAGATGGAATCATGGGAACCAGCGGTTTTGCATCTACCATGGACACACTCGTTGAGACACTGAATCTGAATATTAAAAATGTAGATTTTACCGGAAGTAATGCTTCTAATTATATTATTGATGCATTATACAGCATGAATGTGGCAGGATGGGATACGCTGCGTGAGAGCTTCCCTAACCTGACAGATACGATTTCCACTGTTCAGACACAGCTGAATCACTTAAATTATTTTCTTGGACTGAACATTTCCAATACACCGCTGAATATCATCACCACTTCCTTTAAGAACGGAAGCTATCTGATGGTTGTTGCAGCGTTTCTGATTCCGCTTTGCTCTTATCTGTCCCAGGTATTGAACCTGAAGCTGATGCCCCAGGCAGAAAATTCTCAGGCAAATGATCAGATGGCTCAGCAGATGAAGACAATGAACCGTGTGATGCCGCTGTTTTCCCTGGTTTTCTGTTTTACAGTTCCTGTAGGTCTTGGTATTTACTGGATTGCCAGTGCGCTGGTACGTGGTGTTCAGCAGTTCGTGATCAACAAGCATTTTCAGAAGATCGACGTGGATGGCATCATTGAACAGAACAAGGAACGTGCTGAGAAGAAGGCAGAAAAGCGCCGGAAAAAGATGGGTGTTTATCAGAGCCAGATCTATCAGGCAGCCAGCATGAGCACCAAGCGTGAGACGAATCTGAACACCTCCGTTTCCTCAGAAGAAAAAAATGAAAAGATAAAGAAGGCCTATGAAACTGCACAGAAGGCAAAGAATGTAAATCCCAACAGCCTGACTGCAAAGGCAAATCTTGTGAAAGAGTTTAACGAAAAAAATAATAAGTAAGGGGGAAAGGCAACA